>DASXNC010000067.1:0-7434 GCA_036495325.1 Steroidobacteraceae bacterium | reverse complement strand
ATCGCGCAGGTACATCGTCGAAATGGCCCAGAGCGTATCGCCCCGTTTGACCGTGTAGCGCATCGGCGCACCGGGGTTGATCGCATCGCGCGTGAGCGCCGGCTCGGCCGATGCGCCAGCTGCCGGAGCGGCGCTCTCGTCACCGTGGCTGACCGCTGCCTCGGTGGCCGTCTGATCTGCACCCGAAGATGCGCCCTGCTGCGCGACGGGCGCAGGCGCCTGCGCCGCCGGCGCGGCCTGCGCAGGTCGCGTGCGATGGTGAATAAACGAGCACCCCGTCACCGCGAGCGTGAGGGACGCGAGGCCGGCCGTGAGGCCGACCCTAAGCTCTTGATTGAAAAACATCCTGCCCCTCCTTACATATGCGGATGAGGCGGCACCTGCGCTGTTATAATCGGCTCCGTCGGCAGGTACACGACGGGATGCCGAGTTTGTGCGGTGGGTCACGGCTCCGCCAGTGCTCCCGGTAAAGTAGTGACGCGATGGCCCTTCTTCCCATTCTGGAATACCCCGACCCCCGCCTCCGGGAGCGTGCGCTTCCGGTGACCACGTTCGACGAGGCGCTTGGCCGCGTGATCGACGACATGCTCGAGACCATGTACGCCGCGCCCGGCATCGGGCTCTCGGCGACCCAGGTCAACGTCCGCAGACGCCTGATCGTCATCGACATTTCCGACAAGCACGACGAGCCGCTCGTGTTCGTGAATCCCGAGATCCTGAGCCGCGAGGGCGCGGCGAAGACCGAGGAAGGGTGCCTGTCGGTGCCCGGCATCTTCGACCAGGTCGAGCGCGCCGCGAAGATCCGCGTGCGTGCGCAGGACCGCAACGGCGCATCGTTCGAGCGCGAGTTCGACGGAATGCTCGCGGTCTGTCTGCAGCACGAGATGGATCATCTTGAGGGCAAGCTCTTCGTGGACTATCTGTCCGACATCAAGCGCGAGCGCATCCGCAAGAAGCTCGACAAGGAGCGCAAGGAGCGCAAGGCGCGCGCGGCCTGATCGAATTGCGCATTGCATTCGCAGGGACGCCCGAGTTCGCGCTGCCCGCGCTGAGGGCGCTCACTGAATCGGGCCATGACATCGTCGGCGTCCTCACGCGGCCGGATCGCCCGCGCGGGCGCGGCCGGCAGATCGCGCCGAGTCCGGTCAAAGAGGCCGCCCTGGCCTATGGTTTGCCGATCTTCCAGCCCGAGACGCTCGCCAGTCCCGAGAGCCGCGCGGTGCTCGAGTCGTGGCGCCTGGAGCTGATGGTCGTCGTCGCGTACGGCCTGATTCTTCCAGCCAGCGTGCTCGCGCTGCCGCCCCGCGGGTGTCTCAACATTCACGCCTCGCTCCTGCCGCGTTGGCGTGGGGCGGCCCCCATTCAGCGCGCAATCCTGACCGGGGATGCCGAGACCGGCATTTCGATCATGCAGATGGACTCCGGCCTCGATACGGGGCCGGTGCTGCTCGAGCGCCGAATCCCGATCGAGCGCGCTGCGACGAGCGGGACGCTGCACGAGCGCCTGGCGCGGCTCGGCGCGGAGGGGCTGCTCGAGGCGCTGCGCGAGATCGCCGCCGGCAGCGCGCACCCGCGTCCGCAGCCGGATGCAGGCGTGACCTACGCTGCGAAGATCGCAAAGTCCGAGGCTCTGATCGACTGGCGGGCGAGTGCCCTCGCCATCGAACGGCAGGTCCGCGCGTTCAACCCCTGGCCTTACGCGGAGACGCGCTTCGACGGCGAGCCGTTGCGCGTTCTTGCCGCGCAGGCCGAAGGGGGCGCGGGCTCGGCCGAGCCGGGAACGATCATCGCCACCCGGCGCGATGCCATCCTCGTGCGCTGTGGTGACGGTCGGCTCGCGCTCACGGAGCTGCAGCGTCCCGGGCGCAAGCCGGTCGCGGCGGGTGATTTCGTGAACGCGGGCCGGGTCAAATCGAGCCAGCGTCTCGGATGAGCGCGGCGACCCGCCGGCGCCCGAGCGCAGGTCGCGCTCATGCGCAAGTTCTGGCAAGCGCCGCGCGCGCGCTGGCGGCCGTCGCCTCGCAGGGCCGCTCGGCCGACGATGCGCTCGCGTCGTTCCAGCGCTCGGCCGAGCGCTCCGCCATCCGGGCGATCACGCTCGGGAGCCTGCGCTGGTACTGGCGGCTCCTTCCAGCCGTCACAGCGCTCCACCGCGAGGGCCGGCCCGTCGCTCCCGAGCTTCGGGCACTCCTCGTCGTGGCGGCGCATCAGATCGAGTACTCGCGCAGCATCCCCCAGAGCGTCGTGCATGCTGCGGTCGATGCGGCCCGCGCGCTGGGGGAACCGAGGGCGAGCGGTCTCGTGAATGCGGTACTCCGCCGCTTCGTCGTCGAGCGCGCCGGCCTGTTCGCCCGGCTCGACGGGGACCCCGCCGTGGCGACGGCCCACCCGGACTGGCTTGCGGCCGCTATCACGCACGCGTGGCCGGACGAAGCGCGTGCCATCCTCGAGGCGAACAATGCCCACCCGCCGTTCGTCCTCCGCGTGAATCTGTCGCGCGGCACGACGGAGGAGTACCTCGCGGAGCTCGCCGCGGCGGGTCACGTCGGCCGGGCGCTCGGCAACTGGGCGCCGGCGGCGATCGTGCTCGAGAAGCCGGTGCCGGTGCACGCCCTGCCGGGATTCTCCGCAGGACGAGTCTCGGTGCAGGATGCGGGCGCACAGCTTGCCGCACCGCTGCTCGATGCGGTCGCGGGCCTGCGCGTGCTCGATGCCTGCGCCGCTCCGGGGGGCAAGATGCTCCATCTCATCGAGCGCACGCCGGACCTTGCCGAGCTGGTCGCAGTCGACTCATCGTCCGATCGACTGCGGCGGGTCGAAGAGAATCTTCATCGAGCGGGGCTCCCCGGATTCGGAGGCGGGGAGGAACACTCGGCCTCCTCCGGCCGCTCGAGCGGGCGAATCGCGCTTGCCGCGGTCGACGTACGAGCGATGACGGCCGATCGCCCGTTCGATCGCATCCTGGTCGATGCACCCTGTTCGGCGACGGGAGTCGTTCGCCGGCACCCCGACATCAAGCTGTTGCGTCGCGCGAGCGATATCGAATCCTATGCCGCCGTGCAAAGCGAGATCCTCCGGGCCTGCTTCCGGATGCTGGCGCCCGGTGGGCGGCTGCTGTACTCGACCTGCTCGGTGCTGCCGGCCGAGAACGAGGATCGGATCGCCGCATTCCTTGCCGAAGAGCCCCAGGGGCGCCTCGTGCGAGCCCCGGCGGAAGGAGTGCTCGCTCCCGGCTCCCGCATCCGCACGATGGGCATCCAGCTGCTTCCGGGAGCCGAGGCGGGCACCGACGGTTTTTATTATGCTTGTATCGAAAAGACAACAGCGGGAAACTGATGCACTCGAGTGCGAAGACCCATGAGACCGATCGCCTGTGTCCTGATCGCTGCTGCCCTGCTCTGCGGCACGAGTGCGCGCGTATCAGCCGATGCGCTCGATGGCCTGCTCGAGGTGGTCTCCGCCCACTGCGAACTCGACCATTCGGTCTATCAGTTGCACGCGCGCATCGAGTATCCGAATACGCCGGCGATTCGCGCGGCGCTCGCCGACGGTGTGACGCTCGCCTTCGACGTGCAGGCGCGGATCACGCGCGACCGGCATTTGTGGATCGATCCGATCGTCGATGACGCGACGCTCAGACGGGAGCTCACCTATCACACGGTGAGCGACCGTTACGTCGTGCGGAACCTGCAGGACGGGACACAGCAGAGCTTTGCGACACTCGACGAGGCGCTCGACTTCCTCGGCAACGTCGACGGTTGGCCCATTCTCGTCGAGTCGCAGCTCGTGCCCACAGAGCACTACCATGTCAGCGTGCGTGCGGGGATGCGTCGAGGGCGACTGCCTGCCTCCCTGCGGATGCTGCTGTTCTGGACGAACGATTGGTACCGGACGACCGGGTGGTTCACATGGAAGCTCCAAAAGTAAACAACCCGCAACTGCAAGCGCAGCCACGGGTCCGCTGGAGCGGCTACGGCCTCGCCGTGCTGTGGACGGTGATCGGCGCCGGCGCGCTGCTCACGCTCGCCAAGAGCGCGCAGAACTCCTCGGAGTTCTCGCGACTGCAGCTGTGGATCCTCCTCACGAATCTCGTCGCCGTGATGGTTCTCACGGTGCTGCTCGGGCGCAAGATCTGGCAGCTCGTACAAGACTATCGGCACCACGTCCCCGGCTCGCGGCTCACGGCGCGCACGGTCGCGATGTTCGGCGCACTGGTCGTCGCGCCGCTCCTCATCGTCTACCTGTTCTCGCTCGACTTTCTGAACCGCGGCATAGACAGCTGGTTCAAGGTGGAAGTGAAGCAGGGCTTGAACGATGCGCTCGAGCTGTCGCGCTCGGCGCTCGAGGTGCGCATGCGAGAGTACTCGTACCGCACGGAGCGCTTCGCGCACACCCTCGCCGACCTGCCAGGGAGCGAGGTGCTGAACCGCCTCGACTACGAGCGCCGCGCGACGGATGCGCTCGAGATGACCATGTTCGACGGGCACCAGCACCTGCTCGCGGCGGCGAGCGATGGCGTCAAGGCGGGCGTCGTTCCGGCGCCGCCCACCAACGATGTCGTGCGCCAGGTGAGCCAGGGCCAGCCCTACGTGAGCCTCGATCCGCAGGCCGATGGGCAGTATTTGATCCGTGTGGCGGCGCCGGTGACCTCGCTCGTGCAAAGTCCGGATTACCGCTACGTCTACGCGGTGTACGGAGTGCCGCGGCAGCTCGCTGCGCTCTCGGAGGCCGTCCAAAGGGCTTACTCTCAATATGGCGAGCTCGCCGTGCTGCGCGAGCCGCTCAAGTCGAACTTCGAAGTGACTCTGACGCTCGTGCTGCTCATCGCCATGCTCGCGGCGATCCACGGCGCGATCATCTCGGCGCAGCGTCTCACGCGTCCGGTGCAGGACCTCATAGCCGGCACACGCGCCGTCGGCAAAGGGGACTTCGGCACGCGACTGCCGCTGCCCTCGCGCGATGAGATGGGCTTCCTTGTGCACTCGTTCAACGACATGACGAAGCGGCTGCGCCGCGCCCGCGAGGAGGCGCAGCGCAGCCAGGAAGCGGTCGAGCACGAACGCGAGCGGCTTGCAATCATTCTCGCTCGCCTGTCGACGGGCGTGCTTGCAGTCGATCGGACGCTCACGGTCCACATCGCAAACCAGGCCGCCGGGATCATTCTCGGCGTGAACCTCTCCGCGGCGACGGGACGCGCGCTGCCCGAGCTCGCCCCCGGCAACGAGCGCTTCAGCCAGTTTGTCGCCGCGCTCGTCGTACGCTTCGCCGCGGGGCGCGAGGAGTGGCGCGAGCAGATCGATCTCGATGGCCCCTCGGGGCACCGTGCGCTCATGTGCGCGTGCACACCGCTGCCCTCGAGCGGCTCGGCACCGTCGGAGGGCGCGGACTCCGAGCCGCGAGCGGGGGACGGCGACGAGCGGACCGGGGTCGGGCTCGACCGCGGTTATGTAATCGTATTCGACGACATCACCGCGCTCCTTCAGGCGCAGCGCGATGCGGCCTGGGGCGAGGTCGCGCGCCGCCTCGCCCACGAGATCAAGAACCCGCTCACGCCGATCCAGCTCTCCGCCGAGCGCATGCGGCGGCGCTTCCTCGCGAGCATGGCGCGCGAGGACGCCGAGATGCTCCAGCGCTCGACCGACACGATCGTCCAGCAGGTCGAGACGATGAAGCAGATGGTGAACGCCTTCAGCGAGTATGCGCGCGCGCCGGACATGAAGATCGCGCGCTTCGACCTCAACGGGCTGGCGGCGGAGGTCGCCGATCTGTATCGCTCGCAGGACTCGCGTATCGAAATCCGGCTCGATCTCGCCTCGCCCGCCCCGGTCATCGAGGCGGACCGCGGCCGCGTGCGGCAAATCTTGAATAATCTGCTCGTCAACGCGCTCGAAGCGCTCGACTCCTCGCATCATGCCGCAATCCCGCAGGCTGGTGCCTTGGGGGCTGCGGGCGGCGGCCCGGCGACGGCAGCATCCGGCGGACATTCGTGGGTGGAGATTGCGATCCGCCTCGAGCGTTCCGGCGATGCCGAGCAGGCGATCATCACGGTGAGCGACAACGGCCCGGGCTTCCAGCGCGAGCTGCTCGCGCGAGTCTTCGATCCCTACGTTACGAGCAAGCCGAAAGGTACCGGCCTCGGCCTTGCTATCGTCAAGAAGATCGTGGAGGAGCACGGCGGGCGCATCGATGCAGATAATCGCCCCGGCGGCGGCGCGCGAGTCCGAGTCGTGCTGCCGCTCGAGGATGGAATACGGTCGGCATCGGGCGCGCGCGAGCTTCGCACCGCGCTGCGGAAGGAGAAATTGGCATGAGCGCGCCGCGCATTCTGGTGGTCGACGACGAGGCGGACATCCGCGGCCTGTTGAAGGAAATTCTTTCCGAGGAAGGTTACGACGTGGACATTGCAGCCGACGGCGGCCAGGCCCGCGCCGCGCGGGCGCGCCAATCGCCCGACCTCGTGCTGCTCGACATTTGGATGCCGGACGTCGACGGCATCACTCTCCTTCGGGAATGGTCGGTATCGGCGGCTGACGGTTGCCCCGTCGTGATGATGTCCGGGCACGGAACGGTCGAAACCGCCGTCGAGGCGACCCGGCTCGGCGCGTTCGATTTCGTCGAGAAGCCGCTGTCGCTTGCGAAGCTCCTGCGCACCGTGGAGCGCGCGCTCGAGGCGGGCAAGCGGCGGCGCGAGCCGGCGCGATCCCTCCCGCCCCAGCTGCTCGTGCCGACGGGCAAGAGCCGGTTGATGCAGCAACTGCGGGCGGAGCTGCAGCAGATCGCGGCGAATTCCTCCGCAGTGCTGCTGATCGGCGAGCCCGGCTCCGGACGCGAGGCCTTCGCGCGCTACCTGCACGGGGAGAGTCCGCGCGCGGCCGGACCCTTCGTCTCGGTCGTCGCAAGCAGCCTGCGCGAGGCCGACGCCGAGGAGCAGCTGCTCGGCCGCGGGGATAAGCCGGGGCTCCTCGAGCAGGCCGCAGGCGGGACGCTCTTCATACGTGAGATCGACGATCTGCCCCCGCCCGCGGAGCGGCTGCTGCTCGGCGCGCTCGAGTCGGGCACGTTCACGCGCATCGGGAGCATGGAGTCGAAGCCGCTCGGTGCGCGCGTGCTCTCTTCCGCGCGACCGGGCATCGAGGGCCGCGCGGGAGCCGGAGGCGTGCGCCGCGACCTGTTCGCGCATCTCAACACACTGGTCGTGCGCGTGCCGGCGCTGCGGGAATACGCCGAGGACGTGCCCGAGCTGCTGCGCCACTACGTGGATCGCGCAGTCGACGCCGAGCGCCTGCCGTTCAGGCGCTTCAGCGTCGCGGCGCAGAACCGGCTGCGCAACTATCCCTGGCCGGACAACGTGCGCGAGCTGCGCAGCCTCGTGCACCGGCTGCTCATCCAGGGCGGCCCCGAAGAGATCCGGCTCGAGGAGGTCGAGCGCGAGCT
>DASXNC010000066.1:0-2147 GCA_036495325.1 Steroidobacteraceae bacterium | reverse complement strand
GCCGACGTCGAGCTCCGCGTGCGGTGCGGCGCCGGATGCCCGCTGCCCGGCGAGCCGCCACGCGTAGTACACCGGGACTCCGAGCGCGACGATGACGAGGCCCGGCCAGGTGTAGCGCGGTTTGACGATGAGCAGATCGATCGCGATCGCGCCGGTGATCAGCACATACAGCGCGGGGAGCCAGGGATAGCCGGGCGCGGGAACGGGCCGCTCGGCCTCGGGCCGCGTGCGACGCAGTGCAAAGAGGCTGACCGCCGTCAGCAGATAGAACAGCAGCGCCGCGAAAATGACGTAATCGAGCAGTTGACTGTAGGTGCCCGAGAGACACAGCACGCATGTCCACACGGCCTGCATCACGAGCGCGAAGGCGGGCGTCTGGCGCTTCGGATCGAGCGTTCCCGCCCGGCGGAAGAACAGACCGTCTCGCGCCATCGCGAAGTACACGCGCGCTCCAGAGAGAATGAGGCCGTTGCTGCAGCCGAACGTCGAGATCATGATCGCCGCCGCCATGATGGCGAGGCCCGCGCCGCCAAAGACGGCCTGCAGCACCGCCGTGGCGACCCGATCCTGGGGCGCCGAGGTGATGCCGGAGAGGGGCAGCACGCTCAGGTAGCCGAGATTGGCGAGCAGATACAGCACGGTAACGGTCGTCACGCCCGCGACCATCGCGAACGGCAGGTCGCGCCGCGGCTCCTTGAGCTCCGAGCCCGCAAAGCCGACGTTGTTCCAGGCATCCATCGAGAAGAGCGCACCGACCATCGCCGCGCCGATCGCCGGCAGAAGTGCAAGGTGCAGGCCGCCGGCGGGCCAGAAGGCCATCCCGAAGTTCGCCGCGAGGGCGTGGGCGTTCCGCCCGATCAGCAGCCCAGCCACGATGAGCCCGATGAGCGATGCGACCTTGAGCGTCGTGAGCGAGGTCTGAATGATCGCGGCCGTGCGCACCCCGCGAAAATTGATCCACGTGAGCAGGATCACGGTGACGATCGCGAGGACGCGCTGCGGCGAGAGGCCCACCTCGATCGGTCCGCTCGGCAGATGCAGCGTGAAGCCGAGGAACACATCGGGCGAGAGGGAGGGAATGAACACCGATGTGAAGCGCGCGAAGGCGACCAGGACCGCGGCGATCGTGCCCGTCTGAATGACCAGGAACAGTGTCCAGCCGTAGAGGTAGCCGAAGAGGGGCGAGATGCCCTCGCGCAGATACACGTACTGTCCGCCCGCAGAGGGGAACATCGCCGCGAGCTCCGTGTAGGTGAGCGCGCCCATGACGGTCGTGATGCCAGCCAGTATCCAGACGGCGAGGAGCAGGCCTGGAGATCCGATCTGTCGGCCGATGTCGGCCGAGACGATGAAGATGCCCGATCCGATCATCGAGCCGATGACGAGCGCGGTCGCATCGAGCCGGCTGATGGCCCTCACGAACTCAACGGGTGAACGCGTGACGGGTGCGGTCATTTCGAGCCTCCGAAAAGCAGCTGCGGTCCGAGCTCCCCGATCGAGCAGCACCCGAGGTGGCCGAGCGTCCGGTCGATCTCGCCCGTCAGCAGCTCGAGCGCGCGCTCCGCACCCGGCTGTCCTGCGGCGATGAGCCCATAGAGCGTGGCCCGGCCGATCATGACCGCGTGAGCGCCGAGCGCAAGGGCCTTGATCACATCCGTGCCCCTGCGAAAACCGCTGTCGATGATTATCGTGAGTCGCTCACCGACGGCCGCCGCGATCGCGGGCAGCACCTCGATGGGCGCGACGCAATAGTCGAGCTGGCGGCCGCCGTGGTTCGTGAGCACGATGCCGTCGCAGCCGCTGTCCGCGGCGCGCTTCGCATCGTCGACGCTGAGCACGCCCTTCACGATGAGCTTTCCCGGCCAGAGCCGACGCAGCCAGGCGATGTCCTGCCAGCAGAGCGAGGGTTGGAAGAGCTTCGGGATGATCGTGCTGCCGCCGATCGCGGAAGCAGCGCCGGGCGGCAGGTACTCGGCGAAGTTCTCGAACCGAGGTACGCCGCGGCGGATGAGGATTTCGTACAGCCAGCGCGGATGGCACGCGGCGCTCGCGAGGTTGCGCAGCGTCGGCTTGCCCGGGCTGCGGTACTTGCGCTGGTCCCATTCCCGCGCACCAAACGTGTTCGCATCGGTCGTGAATACGAGCGC
>DASXNC010000065.1:0-5363 GCA_036495325.1 Steroidobacteraceae bacterium | reverse complement strand
GCCTCTTTCCCGCTCTGGTCGTACCCGGTCGCTAGATAAAGCGGTCCGATGAGCGTATCGAGCCCGAGGAAAATGCTGCCGTCCAGGCGGAGGGAGCTAAACTCGATGCTCTGCCGGTCCTTCCAGACGTTGCCCCCCTCCACTGACAGGCCGAGGTACGCGGGAAACTCGAGCACCCCCTCCCCGCCCTGGCCGATCTTTCGATAGAACAGCAGCCGCGCGATGCCGAAATTCGACCCCGCGAGGGAATCCTGCGGCAGCCCCGAGAGGTTGAACAGTCCTCCCAGCGTGAACTGCGTATGCAGATCGAGCGGCGCGACCTCATTGAGGGTCGTGCCACCCGTCGCCCAGAGAAGCAGGGTCTCGCGTCCAAAGGAGTGCGCTGCGAGCCAGTTGAGCGTGACCTGGTTGAGCGGGTTCTCGGCCGCGGGCTCATTGCCCTCGGCCACCCGGCTCTGCAGGCTCTCCCATTGCACCGTGCCGAGCTGCCCCGTGTGGGGGAAATTCACGTCGTCCAGCTGATCGTAGGAGAACGCTACGAAATAGCCTCGGTCCCAAAAATGCGTCTCCGGCAGCGACGGATCGCCGATGCGCACGCTCGAGCTCCCCACGTCGTGCAGCAGGCCGACGCGCATTTCGCCCCAGTTGCCGAGCTGGCGCCCTAAATCCAGGCCATAGTTGAAACTGCGTAGCCGGAACTCCGCGGTCTCGCGCTCGTCCGCATCGATGAGCGGCACGTTGGTCGCGCCATACTGCACGTGCGGCAGCAGGAACCAATCCCAGTAGTTCGAGAACGGCAGAAAGAACTCCGAGTAAGCATGCGGGGAAACCCCCTCCTGCAGATCCCAGACCCATTCGGCCCCGGTCGAGGTGAGCTCGGACATCACGAAACGCGCGGCCGCGTTATAGACCGCATTGCCCTGAAAATCGTCCTGCAGGGAGAGCCCGAAGCGCACGTAGTTCGGTCCGTAGGAGTTGCGGTGCGCAGTGAGATCGAGGCCATATTCGTCGTCATCTTTCACGATGCGGTAGTCGAGCGTCTCGAGATCCCCTCGACCGTAGAGGTCCGTGACCCGGCGATTGACCGCGCGCGGATCGAGGTGGCGGCCGATCAAATCATCGAACAGCGCATGCAGCGGCTTCGCATACCGCTGCGAGTCGGGACCCACGCGCACAAAATCGATGATCGGCTGCTCGCCGCTCCGCTTCGCATCGCGCTTCGCGACGTACGCGGCGTACTCGGCGGGGCTCAGCTCGAGCCGGCCGAGCTCCGGTGCATCGGCGCGCGCGGCAGCGATGCCCGCCTCGATCGTGCGCTTCACGATGCCGAAGTCGAACGACGACGCATCGCCTAGCTGCGGGGTGACGACGATGTCGCGCGGCGTCAGCGTCGCGAGTTGCCGCTGCGACTCGCGGCGGATCAGGATCGCGAGCATCTGATTGGAGATGGTCGCCGCGCTGCCGAGCTTCTCACGCGTGTAGAGCGGAAAGCCCACATCGACGACGATCACCACATCGACGTGCATCTCGCGCACCACATCGATCGGGAGATTCTCGGCAATGCCCCCGTCGACGAGCAGCCGACCTTCGCGTTCAACGGGGTTGAACACGCCGGGTGCCGACATGCTCGCGCGCATCGCCGTCGTGAGATCGCCGGCGCGCATGACGACGGGCTCGCCGGTCGAGAGGTCGGTTGCGACGGCGCGAAACGGCGTTGGCAGATCGTCGAATTCCGTGATACGCGCGGTCGGAAGCGTCAGCGAGCGCAGCGTCATCGTGAGCGTCTCGCCCTCGAGCAGTCCTCTCGGAAGGCGGAATTTGCCCCCGCTTATGCCGATCGGCAGCTTCACGAGGAAGTCGCGGTCCTCTTCCTTGCGCCGGAAGCTCAATTGGTTCCGCGGCGGGCGATTGCTGAATGCCCGCTGCCAATCGATCGCGGTCATTGCGGCTGCGATCTCCTTCGGGGAGAGCCCGCTCGCATAGAGGCCGCCAACGACGGCGCCCATGCTCGTGCCGGCAATCGCATCGATCGGTATGCGCAGCTCGTGAAGCACCTCGAGCACGCCGATATGTGCGGCACCCCGCGCGCCGCCGCCCGAGAGCACGAGTCCGATCCGAGGGCGATGAACTGTCTGTCCTGTCGCGGAGGTTTGCCCGGAGCTTGCGGCGTTCGGATCAGACTCCGGTCCTGCTGCCGACGCACGCGCCCCCATCGCGCTGAGCGCGAGCCCTGCGAGAAGCGCTGCCGCGGCGCTCGCTCTGCCCAAGCGCCGTCCGACCACCCGTTGTGAGAACCTCACAACGCAAGAATAGCAGCTCGGAGCGCGGGTCCGGCGCCGCGCACGGCGTTCCCTGAGTTAAGCTCTACGGCGAAAGTCGCCGAGGAACGACATGCATTCACTGGGCCTGCTGGGCATCGTTTCCATCGTCATCCAGGTGCTGCTCATCGTCCACTGCCTCAAGACCGGGCGCAGCTGGATCTGGATCTGGGTGCTCATCCTGCCGTACTTCGGGATCTTTGGAATCATCGCGTACGTCGCGGTCGAGATCGTCCCCGACCTGTTCCGCAGTGGGCCGGCCCGGCGCGCCAGGCGAGGCATGAAGAAGGCCCTCGACCCCGGCGGGGACCTGCGTCGCTACGGGGAGCAGGCGCGCGTCACGGGCGGCGTCGCGGCGCTGCAGCGCTACGCGGATGAGCTCACCCGGCACGGGCGCTTTGATGAGGCGATCGCAACCTACCGGGAAGCACTCAAGGGACTCTACGCCCATGATCCGAATCTGCTCCTCGGGATTGCACGCGCACAGTTCGGAAAGGGAGACGCGAGCGCAGCGCGCGCCACGCTCGATGATCTCACCCGGCAGAATCCGGACTTCCGCTCACCGGATGCGCAGCTGCTCCATGCGCGCGCGCTCGAGGCCGAAGGTAACGTTAGCCAGGCGCTCGAGGCATACCACGCGCTCGCCCCCGCTTATCCCGGCGCAGAGGCCTCCGTGCGGTATGCCCAGCTCCTTGCGGCGCAGGGCGATCACGCCCGTGCGGCGACCGTGGCCCGCGAGCTACTCGAGCAGGCGCGCATCGCGCCCGCGCACTACCGCCGTGCCCAGCGCGACTGGCTCGATCTCGCAGAGCGGCTCGCTGCCCGCTGAGCAGATGCGCCCGCGGGGAGCTGCTGTGTGAGGCAGTGAATGTTACCGCCGCCGAGCAGCAGCTCTCGCGAGGGGACGCCCACGACGCGGCGGTCGGGAAAGACCCGCTTCAGCTGCGCAACCGCCCGCCGGTCGGTCCGCCGGTCGATGAGCGGCATGACGATCGCGCCGTTCGCGGGGTAGAAATTCACGTAACTCCCTGCGAGCCGCTCTCCCGCGCGGCGCGGCCGGGTTCCTTCGCGCGCCACCACTCCCCTTGCCTCTCGCGCCGTCATCGTGAGAGGTCCGGGCATCGGGAGCTTCACGACCTCGAAGCGCCGTCCTCGCGCGTCCCGCTCATCGAGCAGCCGCTCGAGCGCATCGCTCGAGACCGCGTGCTGCGGGTCGCGGCGATCGTCCGTCCACGTGAGCGCGACGAGCCCGGGGCGCACGAAGCACGCGAGGTTGTCGATATGACCGCGCGTCTCGTCGTTCACCACGCCCTCGCCGAGCCAGACGATCTTCTCCGCGCCGAGGTAGGCGGCGAGCAGCGACTCCATTCTTGACCGCCGCACGCGCCCGTTTCGGAACGGATCGAGCAAGCACTGCGTCGTGACGAGCACCGTGCCCTCCCCGTCCACGTGGATCGCGCCGCCCTCGTTCACGAACGGCGCGGCATAGCGGTCGCAGAGCTCGATCTCGAGCACTTTTCGCGCGACGCGCTCATCTTGATCCCAAGGGACGTACAGCCCCCCGCGGCGGCCGCCCCAGGCATTGAAGCGCCAATCGACACCGCGACGCTCCCCGCTCGCGTTCACGACGAACGTCGGTCCGACATCGCGCATCCAGCAGTCATCGTGCGACATCTCGACCAGGCGCACCTCGGGCGCGAGGCGCGCGCGTGCACGGTCGAACTGCGCCGCGGAGACCCCGACCGTCACCGGCTCGAACCGGGCGATCGCCGCGGCGAGGCGTGCAAATGCGACCTGCGCCGGCTCGGCCGCCTCGCGCCAGTTGTCGGGACGCTCCGGCCAGAGCATCCAGCAGCCGGCGTGCCGATCGAGCTCGCTCGGCATGCGAAACCCGTCAGCGGCAGGCGTGCTGCGGAGCGTGCGCATCTCGGTTCCGTGACAGCATGGGCTTCAGTGTGCGTCAGTACGCGGCTGCTCCACAGGAAGCGGCGTGTCGCGTCCGATCAGGAGGCCGAAGATCACCGGCATCGCAAGCAATACCAGCGGCAGCTGCACGATCGCCCCGGCGATGATCGCGACCGCGAGCGGCTGAAGCATCTGATCGCCCGAACCGCTGATCGCCGCGGCGAGAGGAATCAGCGAGAGGATCATCGCCAGCGTGCTCATTGTAATCGGCCGCAAGCGATTGCGCGCCGCCTCGTAGAGGGCTTGGCGCGTCTGCAGACGCCCGCCGAGAGCCTGGTACTCGGAGGCCAGGAATACCGCCATTTCCGTCGCGATGCCTACGATCATCACGGTGCCGGTCATCGCGGTGATATTCAGCTCGACCCCCGTGACCCAGAGCCCGATGAACACCGCGCCGGTCGAGATGAGCGAGCTGACGATGATGACTACCGGGATCCAGAAACGCTCGTACAGATAGAGCAGCAGGATGATCTCGGCGAGCACCGCGACGATGAACACGCGCTCGATACCACGCGCAGCGGTCTGCTGCTGCTGGTACGCCCCGCCGATCTCGTAGTTGTTGCCCGACGGAATCATACCGGGCCGATCGAGCACCTGTCTGACTGCGGCAACCGTCGAGCCGAGATCGCGCGACCCGTCGAGCTCGGCGGTCACTGCGACGATCCGCGCGAGGTTGTCGCGGGTCAGCTCGGGCTCTCCGGCGACGAACGTTGTTTGGGCGACCTGGTCGAGCGGGAAGATCCGCCCATCGGGTGCATGGATCGGCAGTTGATCGAGTTGGTCGCGATAGATGCGCGCATGCGGAGAGCTCAGCCACAGGCGGACGCCGACCTGCTCGAAGGTGCCGAGATACTGGCTCGCTACGTTGCCGTTCAGGTAATCACTGACCTGCGACTGCACCTCGCTTGCCGTCACGCCGTGTGTTGCCGCGGCCGCGGGGTCCACGTGGATCTCGAGAGCATCCCCCGCAGGTACGACACCGTTGTTCACCGACGAGGGCTCGATACCCGGCACCTTTTTTATCGCGTCGGCCAAGCGCGTCGCGATGGGTCCGAGCCGATCGGGATTGGCGCCGCTCAG
>DASXNC010000064.1:0-9506 GCA_036495325.1 Steroidobacteraceae bacterium | reverse complement strand
CAAGGAGCACTTCGGCTTCGTCGATTCCGGGCGCATGTCGGATGGGGAAGAGCTCGAGTTTGCGGCGAAGCTTCACCTTGGATCGAAGCTCTATCCCGTGGCGGCGGCGCTCAACGCCGGGGAGGTCTCGGAGCCAGTGGTCGACAAGGACGGTGTGCACGTGCTCTTCATGGAGCAGCGTCAGCTGCCGCGCCCGGCGCCCTTCTCCGCAGTACGCGACCAGGTGTACTCGGATTTCCGCGCGGACCAGAAGCAGCGCGCGAGCGCGGAGAATCTCTCGACCCTGCGCTCGCAGGCGCAGATCCTCGTCGCGCCCGGGCAGTCCGAGTGAGGACGGCGATGCGCGGCGCGCTGACAGCGGCATTTCTGCCGTGCATGCTCCTCGGCATGCTCGGCTGCGTCGCGCGCCCTGCCCGCGCCGCGGGCCCGAGCGTCAGCTACTCGACATGGGTCGTCTCGAGCGACACGGTGATGCTGCGATTCGTGCTGCCGGTCGCCCAAGCCGAGCGGATGACAGGCTCCGCGATCCCCGTGCTGACCGCGAGCAAGCTGGGGGAATACGTGCTCGAGCACACCGCGGTCTCCGCCGCCGGCCGCGACTGCCCGGCGATCGACCAGGGCTACGATCTCGGCCGGGTCGATCCGGTGCGGGTTGGCGCGGGACTCTACGGATTCGAGATCATCTTCCGCTGCGGCGGCCCCATCAGCTCGCTCGTGCTCGAGAATCACGCGCTGTTCGATCGCGTGCCGGGGCACATCAATTTCGCACGGCTCCAGGTCGGGAAGCGTTTCACCGACCAGCTGTTCAGGGCAGGACGCCAGCGCGTAGACATTGCCGATCCGGCCGCCGCGCCGGCGGCGGGCTTCGGCGCCTACGTGAGCCTTGGCATGCTTCACGTGCTGCGCGATGCGGCACGGCTCTGTTTTCTGATTATCGCGCTGCTCGCCGCGCGGCGGCCGCGGGCCGGTCTCGAGATTCTCGCCGGGCTCGCGGCGGGATATGCGCTCGCGCTCGTCGCAGACTCATCGGGGCTCATCGTCTCCGAGCAGCCGATGATCGAGGCGTTCATCGGATTGCTCGTCGCCCTTTGTGCGGTGTCGGCTGTCGCGCCGCAGCTTGGGCGGCCCGCCATCGCAAGGGCGGGCTGGCCGCTCTTGCTGCTCACTCTCGCCATCGTCGCCGCCGGCCTTCGGGCGTCGCGGCCGGCGCTGTTGCTCGCGGGCGCTGCAGGGCTCTCGGCAGGATTCCTGGCCGCGATCCGGACCGGCCTGCCGCGCGGGATCATGGCACTGCCGGCGGCTATTTTCGGGTTCCTGGACGGGTTCGCGCTGCCGTCGCTTCTCGCCCCGCTCGACCTCGCCTTCGCGGGCCGGTCGCGCATGTCCATCGGCCACGACCTCGGCGCACTCATCGCTGAGGCTGGCGTGCTCGCGCTGGTCGCGGGCGCACTGACCCTGGCGAGCAGGTTCGCGCGCGGCGGGGATTTTCTGCGGCGCGGTGGCCTCGCTTACCGTGCGGGCGCGGCCGCGGAGGCGCCGGTCGCCCGCCTCACCCTGATGGAGGTGCTCGCGGCCGCGATTTTCGCAGGGCTCGGCGCGTTCTGGCTCGTCAGCCGTCTACACACCTGAGCGCGCTCGAGCCCGTCTCCCCCCTCAGGCGTGGGTGGGCTCGAGTGCCCGGGCGAGATGCTGGCGCGCGCGTCGCACGCGCATCTCGACGGCTTTGCGAGTAAGGCCGAGCTCTCGCGCCGCCGCAGCCTGCGAGTGCTCGCGCACGGCAGTCAGCAGCAGGGGCGCGCGCAGCTGGGGAGGCAGCGCTCGCAGGGCTGTTCCGAGACAGCGCATGCTCTCCTTGCCGATCAGCTGCCGCTCGATGCCGCGCTCCTCGCTAGCGCACCAGCCATCGCGGATCACGTCCGATCGCAGCCGCGAGAGCATGCCGAGCTGCGCTGCGCGCCGCCGCGCCGCGTCGCGGCACTTGTTGAGCGCGATCGTGGTGATCCAAGCTTCGAAAGGTCGCCCGGCGTCGTAGTGGTGCAGCGCGCGCCAGACAGCCAGATGGGTGTCCTGAACCGCGTCGCGCACGTCCTCCGGATTGCGCAGCCGCCGCGCAATGACGGCATGCACATGCCGCGCATGGCGTCGCATGAGGTCCGAAAAAGCCGCGGCGGCTCCGTTCAGGGCAAGGGTGACGAGCTCACCGTCGGTGCGGGTTGCCGCCGCCGACTCCGCCGTGGGGGAGCCGCGAAGCAGCGTGAGATGCGGCGTGATCCGGCCCGGCCGAACGCCGCGCGCCAAGGTCGCCTCGCGGCCGGCCTCCTCGGGCCTGATCTCGACTGCTGCAACGATTCTGCCGCGCACGCTGACCGCCTGTGATCGATCGGAGCTGCGAGCGTGGGCGGGTGTGAGCTACCTGTCAGGTAAGTTACCGTTTTCGCAGCTGTTCATTCACGTTATCGCTCCGTTAACGCGCGGCCGGCATCGGCCGTGGCAGACGGGGCGCGCGCCTGCCCGTCACCTGCGCTTTACCCGAGCAGGGACTCGCGCCGGTACAACCGGCCTGCGACCCACATGAGCAGCACCCCGAGCGCGAGGGTCATCCCGAAGGACAGCAGGAGATGCAGTGGGGGGATCGGCTCCGCCCGAAGGATGCGGGTGACGAGGAAGTGCTGGCCGAGGGAGGGAATCAGCATCAACCACGCCGTAGGCTTGAGTCCCATGATCCCCACAAACATGAGCGGCAGCGTGGGCACGAGCAGCGTGAGTCCGACGTAGGTCTGCGCTTCCCGATAGGTCCGCGTGTAGGCGGCGACGATCGTCATGAACGCTGCGCCGAGCGGCGCGAGGGGCGCACAGCAGGCGGCGGAGGCCAGCACGCTCGCCGGACCGAGATTGACCGTCATCCCGAGCCGCTCGAGGCCTGCGAAGTGCAGCACGATCGCGAGCGCCGAGATCGTAAGCGAGAGGGACAGGAGCATGAAGGCACACGCGGCGAGCAGCTTGCCGTACACCAGTTGCTCGCGTCGTACGGGCACCGTGAGCAGCGGCTCGAGCGAGCCGCGCTCGCGTTCGCCGGCGGTCGCATCGATCGCGAGGTGCAGTCCGGCCATCAGCATCGTCAGGACGATGAGCAGCGTAAGCGCGCCGAGCACGACCAAGGAGCGGTCCGCCGGCGTCGCAACGTCGACATCCTCGACGGCCACGGCATCGAGCAGGAGCGGATCGACCCCGCGAGCCATGAGCCGAAGCCGTGCGAGCGTCGAGCCGTACTGCGCGAGAAGGAGGCGGACGCGCGAGGTGTCACGCTGGGCCGAGACATCGGATGAGTCGGCATAAAGCCTGAGCGGCGCCGGTGCCCCCGATCGGATCTGCTGACCGTATGCGGGCGGGATTAGCAGCACGGCCTTGAAGCGGCCCGTGCGCACCGCCTCGCGGGCGCCGGCATCGTCGAGCTGCGTACGGATCAGTATGACGTTGTGCTCGCTCAAGCGGGCCATCAGATTCGGCGCGCGATCGAAATGCGACACCGCGACCTCGAGAGGCGCGTCCGTCTGCGCGATGTCGTGGCGCATCGTGAGCGCGATGATAAGCGCGAACATTGCCGGAACGAGGACCGGGCCAAACAGAATCGACGCGAAGAACGAGCGGCGATCGCGCAGCGACTCGCGGACCTCTTTGCGCATCACTGTCAGGATCGGATTCATCGCCGCTCGCCGCCCGCGATCCGCTCGTCGTTCGCAGATGACTCGCTCCCGACGAGCTGCACGAAGGCGTCCTCGAGATCGCTCCGCGCCGCGAGTCCGCGCAGCTCGTCCGGCGTCCCGCGCGCGACGACTGTCCCGGCAGCGATGACCACCACGTCGTCGCAGAGCGCTGCAACTTCCTGCATGACGTGGCTCGAGAACAGGATGCAGCGGCCCTCTGCGCGCAGCCCCGTGAGCAGCGACCTCAAGCTCCGCACGGCCATCACATCGAGGCCGTTGGTCGGCTCATCGAGCAGCACGTTCCGGGGATCGTGGATCAGCGCGCGTGCCAGCGCGGTCTTCAAACGCTCGCCTTGCGAATAGCCTTTCGCGCTGCGGTCGGCGAATTCGCTCATCTCGAGCAGACTCACGAGCTCGGCCGCTCGGCGCCTGCGCTCGGTGCGGCCGAGTCCGTGGAGCTCTCCGAAATACTCGATGTTCTCGCGGCCGGTGAGATGCGGATAGATACCCGCACCGTGCGGCAGGACGCCGATGCGCTTGCGCGTCTCGAGGGGATCGTCCGCAACGCTCACCTCGTCGATCCACGCACCACCGGAGGTCGGCTGCAGCACGGTGGAAAGAATGCGCAGGGTCGTCGATTTGCCCGCGCCGTTCGGTCCCAGCAGTCCCGTGATGCGTCCGTCCTCGGCGCGGAACGTCACCTCGCGCACGGCCGTCACCGCGCCGAAGCGCTTCACGAGTCCTTTCGCCTCGATCATGAGCGGACTCTCGCCGTCATGGGGGCGGACCGGCGAAGGAGGTGAAGAACGGAAACGGCCGCGCGCGACGCGCGCAGGAGATGTCGAGTCGCGCGGCGCCACCGCCCTCGACGAACTCCGCCATCAGGCGGTCGATGCATGGCGCGACGAGCTGGCCGTGGCCCATTCCGTCGAGCTCGACGATGGTGTGGCGTGCGAGGCCGCGGGCGACTTCCTCCGCATTCGCAGGCGGCGTCACGGGATCGTCGGCACCGGAGAGCAGCATTACCGGCACGGACGAATCGAGCGGCGCGTGAAAGTCGGGATCGATCGGACCGCGCGGCCACAGTGCGCAGACTCGCTCGAGCGCATCGATCTGCGAGCTGCCGAGATACGTGCGCGCGAGCCGCGCGCGATCGACGTTCGCCTCGCCGTAGAACGGCACATCCTCCGTGCAAACGACGCTGTTGTGCATGCCGTACGCGAGCGCATTCCCGTACGTGCGGTCCACGAGCAGGAATTGCGAGGCGAGCGGTCCGAAGTCCCCGCGCGTTGCCTCGTGCAGCGAGAAAGGCAGCAGCGCCGCCTGCTCCGACGTGTAGCTCGCAAGGCGCAGGACGGCGGCAAGGTGCAGCGGCGCGAAATCGAAGCTCACCGGCTTTCCGGTCGTCGGGTCCGAGATGCTCACGGGGACCGGCTTGCGCTCCAGTCCCGCGCGCAGCGCTCGGTAGTCAGAGCCGGAGTCGCCGAAGGCGGCCTGACACTGCGGATCGCGCGTGCATCGTGTGAAGATCGCATCGAGCGCAGCTTGTGCATCGACCGCTAGACTGGCGCCGACGGCCGTTTGCGGAGGCACCACGCCGTCGAGAATCGCGGCGCGTACGCGCTGCGGAAATCTCCTGAGATAGTGCAGAGCGACGCGCGTGCCATACGACTCCCCGTACAGATCGATCGTGCGATACCCGAGTGCGGCGCGCACGCGGTCGAGGTCCTGCACCGCGAGGCTCGTCGTGTAGTACGCCACATCGGCGTGGCGCGAGAGCGAATCGAGGCAGCGGCGCGCTTCGGCGACGAGCGACGAGTCGGAGGAGTTCCACAGCGAATCATCGTCCATGTTGCAGAAGAGCCCGTTCGATCGACCCGTGCCCCGCTGATCGACGAGAACGATGTCGCGATCGCGATGAATTCGCGCGAGCGGTGCCGCCGCCTCGGTATAGAAGTCGGTCGCCGCCTGGCCCGGGCCGCCGGCGAGGACGAATAACGGGTCGGGGCGCTTGCGGAGATTGACCGCCGGCACGCGCGCCACGAACAGCTCGATCCGGCGACCGGCCGGGGCATCCGGATTCTCGGGCACGGCGAGCCGGCCGCATTCCGCCTCGACGGACAATAGCTGCGTCGGGTGCGTGAGCGTGCAGGGCGAGAAGGCAATGCCGCCGGGTCCCGGGGCCGGCGCAGCCACCCCCTCGACCGATGCCGCCGTGGCGATCCGCGCTGCGAGGGCAAGCGCCGCGGTTGCCACGAGCACCAGTTGGTGCTTGCGGGCGCGCAGCCTAAAATACCTCGGTCCGCTTCTGACCCATTTCTCCATTCCCCACATGCGATTCGCGCACTCATTCGACGTGATCGTCGTCGGCGGCGGGCACGCCGGCACCGAAGCCGCCCTTGCGTCCGCGCGCATGGGCGCGCGGACACTCCTGGTCACGCAGAGCATCGAGACGCTGGGCCAGATGAGCTGCAATCCGGCAATCGGCGGCATCGGCAAGGGTCATCTCGTCAGGGAAATCGATGCGCTGGGCGGTGCGATCGCTCGCGCGACCGACCGCGCCGGCATCCAGTTCCGCACCCTGAATGCGAGCAAGGGCCCCGCCGTGCGAGCCACGCGGGCACAGGCCGACCGCCAGCTCTATCGTCAGGCTATCCGCTCGGCTGTCGAAAATCAGTCGAGCCTGACACTGTTTCAACAGGAGATCGCGGATCTCGTCCTCGAAGCCGGGCGCGTGCGGGGCGTCACGACCGTCACCGGTATCGTGTTCGAGGCGCGGGCTGTCGTGCTCACCGTCGGCACGTTCCTCGGCGGCAAGATTCATGTCGGCCTCGATCACTACACCGGCGGCCGCGCCGGAGACCCGGCCTCCCTCGCACTTGCCGCGCGCCTGCGCGAGCTGCCGTTCCGCGTGGGCCGGCTGAAGACTGGCACACCTCCTCGAATCGACGGCCGAACCATCGACTTCGCGCGGCTGCAGCGTCAGTCGAGCGATGACCCGCTTCCGGTGTTTTCGTTCCTTGGGCGCGCCAGCGAGCACCCGGAACAGGCAGATTGTTTCATCACTCATACGAATGAAGGCACCCACGAGATCATTCGTGCCGCCACCGACCGCTCGCCGATGTTCACCGGAGCGATCGAAGGCGTCGGCCCGCGCTACTGCCCCTCGATTGAGGACAAGGTCGTCCGCTTCGCCGAAAAGACCTCGCACCAGATCTTCATCGAGCCGGAGGGGCTCAACACCAACGAGTACTATCCGAACGGCATCTCGACGAGCCTGCCCTTCGATGTGCAGTACGCCCTCGTGCGCAGCATCCGCGGATTCGAGCAGGCGCACCTCACCCGGCCCGGCTACGCAATCGAGTACGATTTTTTCGACCCGCGCGACCTCGAGCCCTCGCTCCGGACGAGGTTCGTCGAGGGGTTGTATTTCGCTGGCCAGATCAACGGCACGACCGGTTACGAGGAGGCTGCCGCGCAGGGCCTGATCGCCGGCATCAATGCGGCCCTCCACGTCCGCGGCGAGGCGCCCTGGACCCCGAAGCGCAGTGAGGCCTATCTCGGCGTACTCATCGACGACCTGACGACGCGCGGAGCGAGCGAGCCGTACCGCATGTTCACGAGCCGTGCAGAGCACCGCCTGCTGCTGCGTGAAGACAACGCCGACCTGCGGCTCACACCGTGCGGCCGCTCGCTCGGACTCGTCGATGACGAGCGCTGGGAGCTCACCGAGGCGAAGCGGCAGCTTGCGGACACCGAGGTCGAGCGCTTGAGCGCGGCACGCATCCGCGCCGACGCTGTGCCGCCCGGGTGGACCGATCAGCATCTGCGCGCTCCGCTCGCTCGGGATCAGAGCGCGTTCGAGCTGTTGCGCAGGCCCGAGGTCCGTTACGAGGCGATCGGCGCGCTCGCCGGGCTGCCGGAGTGGGACCGTATCGACGACCGGCTTCCTTCGCAGCTCCGGCTGCAGGTCGAGGTGCGGGCCAAGTACGCAGGCTACATCGAGCGCCAGCAGGAGGAGATCGAGCGCCAGCGGCTGAGCGAGGAGACTCCGCTCCCGGCCGACCTCGACTACCGCCAGATCGCCGGCCTCTCCACCGAGGCGCGTCAGCGCCTCGAGGAGGCTCGTCCGGCGACGCTCGGTCAAGCCGCGCGCGTGCCGGGCGTGACACCGGCCGCCGTCTCCATTCTCCTGGTGTACCTCAAGAAGCGCAGTTTCCGCGGGCGCAGACGCGAGCACGCCGCGTGACCCCGTTTCCCGATCGGCTCGGTGCCGCCTGGGCTCGCAATGACTCCCTCGTGTGCATCGGACTCGATCCCGAGATCGAGCGTTTCCCCCGCTCAATCGCGAGCAGCGCGGCGCCGATCCTCGAGTTCAACAAGGCGATCATCGAGGCCACCGCCGATCTCGTGTGCGCCTACAAGCCGCAGTTCGCGCACTACGCGGCGTACGGGGCCGAGGGCGAGCTCGAGCGCACGATCGACTACATCCACCAGCACCATCCGGGCATCCCGGTCGTGCTTGACGCCAAGCGCGGCGACGTCGGCAACACAGCGAAGCGTTATGCGAGTGAGGCGTTCGAGCGCTACGGCGCGGATGCGGTAACCGTCAATCCGTATCTCGGCTTCGATTCGCTCGAGCCGTTCCTCGCCTTCGAGGATCGCGGCACGTTCGTGCTTTGCCGCACTTCCAATCCCGGGGCTCGTGATCTGCAGGACCTGAGTATCGGCGGCCCGGCCGCACCCGGAGCGACTACGCCCGGCGCTTCCAAGGCCGCGCGACCGCTCTACCAAGTCGTCGCGGAGTTCGCCGCCACGAGCTGGAATGCGCGCGGCAATTGCGGGCTCGTGGTCGGCGCGACCTATCCTGCCGAGCTCGGCGAAGTGCGCGCGATCGTGGGCGACATGCCATTGCTCGTGCCGGGGGTCGGAGCGCAGGGCGGAGATATCGAGCAGGCGATTCGCCACGGGCGGACGCGCAGCGGACGCGGGCTGCTGGTCAGCTCCTCGCGCGCGATTCTCTATGCCTCATCGGGGGAGGACTTCGCCGCGGCCGCGCGTGGGGCCGCGCAATCGCTTCGGGAGACGATCAATCGTCTTAGAGTCCGGCCATGATCCTGGTCGCCGAGCGTCCCGCTCGCACGGTGACTCAAGCCGGCGGGTGCACCCACGTCCTGCCCGCCCCAGCGCGTGTTTGAAGTGCGCGGCCGCCTGACGCGACGCCGCCTGCTCGCGGCGGCAGCCTCGACCTCGGCGGCGCTCCTCGCGGGTGGACTCGCCGCTTGTGGTCGAACGGGCCAGGGCAGCGGCGCCTCCGGCGCCGGGGCATCGGGCGAGGCGATTCTCGCGCGTGGCAATGGCCCCGATCCGGACTCTCTCGACCCGCAAAAAGCGCGCACCGTCGAGGCGCAGAACATTCTCCGCGATGTCTTCGAGGGTCTCACCTCGGTCGCGCGCGACGGCGGCGTCGCCGCGGGGGTAGCCACCGCCTGGGCTGCGAGCCCCGATGGGCGCACGTACACCTTCCGCCTGCGTCCCGAGGCGCGCTGGTCGAGCGGCGATCCGGTCGTCGCAGCCGACTTCGTCGCAGGGCTGCGCCGTCTCGTTGATCCCACGACTGCCTCGCCCTATGCGCAGGTCATCGAAGCGATCTCCAACGCGCAGGAGGTCGTGACGGGCCGCAAGCCGCCGAGCGCACTCGGCGTCTCCGCGCCCGACGATCACACCGTCGTCGTGGCGCTCGATGCTCCGACGCCCTATCTTCCTGCGCTTCTCTCCCATCCCAGTACCGGCCCCGTGCAT
>DASXNC010000063.1:0-5937 GCA_036495325.1 Steroidobacteraceae bacterium | reverse complement strand
TCGAGGAGTGTCGCGCCGTGCATCTGGCCCGAGAGCCCCAGTGCCCGCACCGCTGCTCGCACGTCGGAGGGCAACGCCGCGACGGCGACTGCCGTCGCGCGCCACCAGCTCTCCGGGTCCTGCTCGGAGAAACCGGGCGCGGGCCGGCTCACCTCGAGGGGTGCAGATCCCTGGGCGACGATCACATTGCGATCATCGACGATCACCGCCTTGATGCTCGAGGTGCCGATGTCGATACCGAGATACACTCAGGGCTCTCCCGGCGCCAGATGGACCTCGATCACGAGATGCTCACCCGGCGCGAGTACGGCCGCTTCGCCCGCCCCGCGCTCGAGCGCGCCTGGGGGGCCGGTCTGCGGCTCGACGCAGAAGAAGTCCCGGCCCGCCGGCGCATAGACGTGCAGGAAGGGACAGCCAGTTCCACGTAGCGTGAGGCGGAGATCCGGCCATTCGATCGAGGCGGTGCCGTCCCAGCCCGCAAAGCAGTGATCGAGAGCCACGTCGCCGACCGGTCTGCCGGGGTTGAAGGCCCAAGCGCCAGGAGTCTCGATCTGCTCGACCGGCAGTGAGGCGGCGTCGGTCCGCCACACACGCGGCAGTCTCGCTTGCAAGCGCGCGTGTATCTGATCCGGAAAATATGGATGCAGCCCGAGCATGGCCGGCATTGCCGTGACGCCGAGGTTCTCGAGCGCCAGGCCGATCGTGACTCCCTCATCGTCGAGCACGAAGCGCTGCTCGCAGCGATATCGCCAAGGCCATTCGTCTGCGCCACCGTCGAATGTCAATGTCGCATTGGAGGGAGCCGCTGTGGCGACCGACCATGGCCGACTCCAGCCTTGGCCGTGGATGGGATGCGGATCGGCGCTCCAGTTGCGCTCGAGTTGCACCGCGCGGCCGCCGAACTCGAAACAGCCATGAGCGATCCGGTTGACGTAGGGGACCATCGGGAAGCACGCCATCTCGAAGGGATCATCGCCGGCCGTCGCCGGGGTGGGCCGCAGGACGTTGCGGCCGCGCCATTCGAATGCGCGGATCGCACCTCCCTGCTGCGGAGCGAGCGTAAGTCGAGCGGAGTGGTGCTGGAGGATCAGGAAGTCCACCATCGATGCTCGATTCTCAGGCCAGGCTCGCTCGGCGCTCGCGCCAGGCTCGCCTTGGACCCCCCCGTGCTCAGCGCGGAAAGTAGAATGGTAGCGCTATCATGCCGCGCCCGTCAATGGCGCGCTTATGCGGACGATAACGCGCCTCAGCGTTTCTGCACGCCGTGCACGGACCGATGTGCTCGCGGCCGCGAGCAGTACCAGAACGGCAAGCTCAGGCCAACCGAACGCTCCGCCGCCGCCTTTCGCCGTCGCAACGCTGTTGCCGGTCGTGGGTGGCGGGGAGCTCGCAGGGGGGCTTGCAATAGGTTGAAGCCCGGTCGCGGTGATGGTCGCGAGCGCACCCATTGCATCGACGCGCCCGTATCCGTAGGTACCGTCCGGCACGGTGCCGCCGAGCTGCGCCGCGCCCGAGGTCAGCGCTTGCACTAGCTGCGGCACCGTGAGCGTCGGGAACGCTCCGCGCAGGAGCACTGCGACGGCGGCTGCGTTAGGCACCGACGCAGAGGTACCGTAGAAGTTGCCGTCCGGAAAGAGCGTAGAGGAGAAGTACGTTCCCGCCGCATCGACATAGATACCGTCGGGGGCGACGAGGCTCGGAGCCTGCACCGCCTGAGGTGTCGGGAAGACGAGCGACAGCGGGCCGAGACTGCTGAAGTTCTCGATCTGATTGCCTATGCCATCGGAGCCGTTGACAGCCCCGATCGTGATCGCTCCGGGCGCGTACGCCTGGGCCGAGATGATGCCACCGGGCGTGGATGTGGAAAGAAACGTCAGTCCGTCGCCGCCGAACCAGAGCTTGAGGAACTTGCCGGCCGACGACGCGTCAGGCGTTGCGATGTAAAGCGTGTAAGTGCCGGCCGTGAGCGTCACGCTGGGCGTGATCATGTTGTCGTTGATACCGGCCGTCGAGACGCATCCCGTCTGGCTCGCATCCGCGTTGTTGGCCCAGTACACGTCGAACCGGCTCACGTTCGCGCCTGAGGGATCGGCCCAGGCAAACATCACCGGGAATTTGCCGTCTTGGGTCACGGTGAGCTGCTCGCTCGGAGAGCTGCCGAACTCGGCGACATACGCGTCAGTTTGCGTTCCGCTGGCGAGCGGGCATGTGAGCGCGGGAAGACCCTGGGAGGCGAGCGAGACCGGCGTGTACGTGCCCTCCCAGTAGCTGCCGTTATAGTTGCCGACGGTCGTGAAGAGCGCGACGGAGGGATTGTTCGCAAGAATCGTCTCGATGGTCTGCGTGTCGGTGTTGTCGGCCGACATGAGGTCCTCGCTGAGAAAGATCACATCGTCCAGGAGGACCGTCGCTCCTGCGCCGATCAGCTGCTGCAGGCACGAGGTGTATTCGACAAACGTGTTCGGGCCGCAGAACGCGAGGCTCGCGCCCGGTGCGACGGCATGCACCTCCTCGAGCAGCACGGTGCCTTCATCGGCGGGATTGGGCGTCGAATTATCGCTTGGCGTGAACACCCGCACGGTCGGAAGCTCCCCGCGCTGCTGAATGAGCGCGAGGTTCGCCACTCCGGTCGATTGAACGCCGACGGCCACATCCGTGCCTCGGTTCCCTGTCTGTGAAATGAACTGATCGGCGCGCACGATGGCGACCCCGTTGCCATCGATCACGGAGCCGCTCGACGACTGGGCCCTGGCGTGCGGCGCTTGCTTCAATCCGCGCGGAATGCCAGGGCTTGCCGAAGCCCTCGGGTCCCGCGACGGCGCATGTGGTGGCAGCGCATAGCTCGGAAGTCTTACGCTCGTCACACCACCCACGTTTGCAATGGTTGCGAGCGCACCGGGGGCGGCCCATCCCTCGGTGACGCAGAGCGGCGGGATGGCGACCGAGGTGTCGATCGACATGCCGGCCGACGCAAGCGCCGCGCGAGGCGCGGCGGACCCGCAGTCATAACGCACGTCGATCTGGACGCGACCGCTTGCATCGATCCGAGGCATGAAGGGGGACGGCGAGGCCGGGCTCGAGGGTGCAGCGGCGGAGCTCGAGCCGCTGGCCACGGAGCTCGAACCGCCCGATGCGGACTCACCGCGCGCCGCTGCATCATAGATTGCGAGAAGCTTCGCCGAGACTCGTGCGCGCCATGCATCACCGGCGTCGGCGGCCGAGGGTCCGAAGAGGAGCGCGGCGAGGCCGAGCAGAGTCGAAGGGGCGAGGATGCTCGAGCAGAGCCCACGCATACCCGAACGTCTCGCTGTGCGGGGAGCCATCCTCAGGGAGCAGTCTCGAAGCTCTGATCCGGAAAGGCCGCCCGGCTCGGCACGCGGATGATGATCGCGGAGTGGTCGAGACTCACGTGACATGCGTTGCAGGCCGCGGTGAGCTGCGTGTAGGCCGTCCGGAACCTCGGTGCATCGCGCGCTGTGATCGCGCCGCTCACGGCGGTGAGCGGCGCCTGCGTCATCGCGGCGAAGAGCGCGGCGGTATTGGCCGTGCGGTAGATGGGAATCGTCCTCGCAATGCGCGCAAACGCATTGCGCAGCTCGTTGAGCTCGTAGGTCGCATAGGTCCAGTTGCGCGCCTCTCCCGCCAGGCCGAGCTTGGTGTGTCGAGGCTGAACCGCCATCGTCATCAGGTCGCCGAAGCTCGGCGCATAGGTCGCCGCGGGGCTCGCCGCTGCGCTGTTTGGGGGCGGATTGCCCGCCGCAGCGATGCTCGCGGCCGCGACGCTGACGATCGCGGACAGGAATCTCGATCGGAACATCGTCTCCCCTTCAAGCCGGCTTCAGGCTTATTTGGTACTCGCTTGCCGCGGTTGATTCGGATCGCATGCTTCGAGCTTCACCGCCTGCCCGTGCGGCGTATTCGAATACGCCCTTCGCCACTGCTCGGCGCGTGCGTCGAGCTCGGCGGCGGAAGCAGCTGCTTTCAGAGCCGCAAGCGTCTCGAGGGTCGCAAGCCAGTGCCGATGATAGGCGTCGCCCGGTTCCTCGCCGGGACGCGCAGGATGCGTCGCGATCTCGGCACCCAAGGCCTGCACCCACTCGGGCCAAGTGTAGAGTCCCCGTCGGCTGAGCTCGACCGCGCAGGCGAATGCCCGCGCCTGCCACGGCTCCGCGAATGTCGGCGTGGACTCGGTGGCCAATCTCTCATCGAGCGCGCTCGCAGCTGCCCACGCCTCGCTCACGGTGCACCCTCGAGGTAGGACTCCCACAGATCGAGATAAACGCCATCGCGCTCGGGGGCGCCTGCGCCCCAAAGCTCGAGAGCCTCGAAGCGGATGTTGTAGAGATGTTCGGGCTGATCGCCGAGGCCGTGCGCCCGCGTGTCGGGGAACACGAATCCGCCGTGATGGCGCTCCACGACCCCGCGCTTGCCGCGTGCGTAGCGGGGCAAACGGGTATGGCCAGTCGGGTTGATGTTGCGGGCAATCACGCGCTCGCCAACTGTGAACCTGGGCGGAATCGCAACTTCAGCGCGCGCCGAAAGGCCCGCCCGAATGGCGGTTCGAACCTGCTCCCTCGGCAGCGCCGGCATCACTTGCTCCGGCCGCGGCCGGCATCCCGCGCACGTCGACTCGCCGCAGCGCCGCGGGGCGGTTCGTCCGTGCGCAGCGGCTCGGCGGATGAGCGCCTCGCGATCTCGGCCGCCCGCTGCGCGAGTTCCTCCTGCGTCACGACGCCCTTCGCATCGAGCAGATCCTCAGCTGCGTGGAGCCAATGCTCGTAGTACGGGCTTTCCAAATAGCGCGCGGGCGCCATGCGCTCGATCGCGTGGCGGAGCTCATCGACATTGTACTGGCCCGCAGCCATCGTCAGATTCAGGACGGCGAAGACGCGCCGCTCCCATTCTTCGTGAAAAACCGGCTCGTTCTCCTCGCGCACCACGGGTCCGAGCCCGTGCATTCCGCCGAGATCGTGAATCCCGTTCATCGATGCCGCGCTCCCTCTCGAGGCTCGACCGTCGGGACCGCGGTGCCGATCATCGCGTCGCGGCTCACGATCGCAGCGAGCCGTTCCTCGCTCCAGCCTTCCGTGCCCGCGGGACGCATTGGCACGACCATGTAGCGAATCTCCGCGTTGCTGTCCCAGACCCGCACCTCCGTATCGGCCGTCAGCTCGAGGCCGAGCTCCGCGAGTACGCGGCGCGGCTCGATGACGACGCGGGCGCGGTACGGGGCGGATTTGTACCAGTTCGGCGGAAGTCCGAGCGTCGGCCACGGATAGCACGAGCACAGTGTGCAAACGACCACGTTGTGCACGCGAGGCGTGTTCTCGAGCACGATCATGTCCTCGCCCTGCAGGCCGGTAATGCCGAGCTCAGCGATCGCCTGCGTGCCGTTTGCCAGGAGGCGCGCCTTGTATTGCGGGTCGGCCCAGGCGTGCGCGACGACGCGGGCGCCGTTCCGCGGACCGATCCGGTGCTCGAAGAGCTCGACGATCTCGTCGATTGCGCCTGGGTCGATGAGCCCTTTTTCGATCAGCAGCGACTCGAGCGCCTGGATGCGCAGGGCCGGACTCGGCGGCGGCTCATTATGAGGGCTTCGGGGCTTCATCACGGCGCTGAGATCGACAGTCGATCAGCGTACACCGAAGGCCGCGGGGGCGGCAATTTCATTGAGCTCGCATCGAGGTCTCATCGAGCGCATGCGACCGTACGGCTATCCTATGCGGCTCCTCGTGCCTGGATACTACGGCACCAACTCAGTCAAATGGTTCTACCGGATCGAGGCGTCTGAGCGGTGGTGGGTCCGTTCACGATGACGTTCTACAACGACGCGGTCGAAATCACCGCTGACGAGGGGTGCCGCGCGACGGATGCGGAGGGCCGGGTCCAGCCGCCCTGATCGCGCCTCAACCGCGAGCGACAGCTGAGCGGCTACGC
>DASXNC010000062.1:0-3212 GCA_036495325.1 Steroidobacteraceae bacterium | reverse complement strand
GAGGACGCGACGCTCGCCGGGGACACCGAGATCGCCCAGGGGATTACCTCCCCAGCCGGGGCGGCAACAACCGCCGGGCTCGCGTCTGCTGCCGCAAAGGCAACCCCGCCCGAGATCGTGATGAGGAGCTTCATGTTCGAGCCGACGACCCTGACTGTCGTTGCCGGCTCGAGCGTGAAGTGGATCAACCAGGATGGTGAGCCGCACACGGTCACGAGCGATGCCGGGTTGTTCCGTTCGGGCGCTCTCGATACGAACGAGAGCTTTTCGTTCAAATTCGAGAAGCCCGGGACCTATCATTACGTCTGCTCTATCCACCCTCGCATGATTGGCACGGTAGTCGTGACTGGCCGAAGCGCGAATGGATGACAGGCGCCATCGATTCGAGTCGGAAGTGCTTCCGCATCTCGATGCGGCGTACCGCTTCGCGCGCTGGCTGTCGAGCGCGCCGGCGGAAGTGGACGACATAGTGCAGGAGGCGATGCTGCGCGCGTTTCGGGCGTTCGAGACACTGCGGGGTTCGGACGCGAAATCGTGGCTCCTGGCGATCGTCAAGAACTGCCATTCAACCGCCATGCGGCGGAGCCGGCGGCGCGAATTCGTGCCGCTGCCGGACGATGGCGAGGCCGAGGAGGCCCATGCTGTGACATTTGGAGCGCCCGATCCGGAAAGTGCATCGATCCTGCGCGATGAGGGACGGACCCTCGAACGATTGCTCGCCGCGCTGCCCGAGGAGCATCGTGAAGTCCTCGTGCTGCGGGAGCTCGAGGAGCTCGACTATCGCGGCATCGCCGCGGTCACGAACCTGCCGATCGGGACCGTGATGTCCCGGCTCGCGCGCGCGCGAGCCTCTTTGCGAGCGCGGTGGCTGAGAGAAGTGGAAGGAGCGCCACGTGCGGTGCGCTGAAAGCTTGCGCGTTCAGGCCTACTTCGACGGCGAGACCGACGCAGTGCTCTCCGCCGAGATTGAACGTCACATCGAGGAGTGCGCGGAGTGCCGTACCTTGCTGCGGGATTTCGGCGAGACCCGAGAGGCGATCCGGCGGGAGGTGCGCGCGGAGCACGCCCCTGCCGCCCTGCGTGCTCGGGTGATGGGCGATCTTCTGCGGGAATCGGCTGCCCGGTCACGGACGGTTCGACACCGCGTCGGGCGATCCTCAGGAAGCGCCCCATCGATCTGGCGCACCGCATCGGGCGCCAGGTCGTTCTGGTTCGGATCGCTGAGCGGCATGGCCGCCGCCGCGGCCCTTGGAGCAGCGCTGTGGTTCTCCGGGATGTGGTTTGCACCCGCCTCGGATCGGCTGATCGATGATCTGGCGGCGGCTCACGTACGCTCGCTCATGGCTTCGCATCTGATCGACGTGAGCTCCACGGACCAGCACACCGTCAAGCCTTGGTTTGCCGGCCAGGTGGATGTCTCGCCCGTGGTCGCGGATTTCGCGGGGCAAGGTTATCGACTCCTCGGCGGCCGCGCGGACTACTTCGACGGGCACCGCTCGGCGGTGGTCGTGTACCAGCACGGACATCACTTCATCAATGTGTTCAGCTGGAAGGCCGGTGCGCACGCCCTACCGAAAGATTCGACCCGCAACGGCTATCGACTCGTCTTCTGGAAGGCGGGCGATCTCGAGTATTGTGCGGTCGCGGATGCGGGCTCGAGCGAGCTTCTCGCGCTGGAGCGCCTGCTGCGGAACGATCCCGGCGCCGAGCCGACTATTCCTTGAAGTCCCGCGCCTCCGCCGCGCAGAACTGATTCTTTCCGACCGCCTTCGCGCGTTTGAGAGCCGACAGGCACGCGCAAACGAGAGTCTCGATCGGCTGATCGCGGACCGGCACGAGGCTCGCCACGCCGGCGCTCAGCGTCACATAGCGACTGCCGTTGGGCGCGCGCGGATTGTGGATGAGCAGATCGCGCACGCGCTGGATCACGAGTTTCGCGTACTCTGAGGCCCGCTCCGCGGCCTCGCCCTGCGTGAGAACGGCGAAGGTGCCGCCCTCCCAGCGGCCGACGAGATCGCTGCGTCGCCGGTAAGCGCCGCCGATCGCCCGCGCGACGCGGCGGATGCAGGCATCGCCCCCTGCCTTGTCGAAGGTCTCGTTGTAGGCGCCGAGATCGTCGATATCGAAAAGTGTGAGGCCGATCTCGTGGGAATCGCGCTGCGCGATCTGCCAGTCGCGCCGCAGCAGCTCCTCGAAGAAGGTTCTCGAATGCAGGCCGGTCAAGCGATCCTCGCGCATCCACGCCGGCAACCCGGAGGAGATGCCGAGGGCCTCGGGCTGGCCAAGCGGCGCGAAGGTTCCGGTCGGAGTCCGGTCGGCCGGCAGCCGCTCGGTCACGTCGCGGTGATAGCTCACCCACTGCACGAGCTGCCCGCTCTCATCGCGCACCGGCTGGATCAGCATCTCGTTCCAGAACAGCGCACCGTCCGAGCGGTAATTGCGCAGGAGTGCGCGGCCCGGCTCGCCGCGCTTCACCGACTCGCGAAGCTCGTGCAGCGCCTGCTGATCGCTGTCGCTCCCCTGCAGCATCCGCAAATTCGCGCCGAGCAGCGCTTCGGCGGGATACCCGCACATCTCCATGAACGCGCGATTCACATAGAGAACCGGCTGGCTCGCCACGACGGCATCGCATACGGCGATGCCCTCGGGCGCCGCATCGAGGATCTCACGCCAGCCGTCGGGCCAGAGGCTCATGCCGCACCGGGTCGCAGAGTGAAAGCGGGAGCGGCTGCGCTGCGCGCGACCGCGTCCTGGGCTGCGCGCCATGCGGACGAGCGGGTGAGATCGTCCCACGCCAGCCCATCGCGCCCGCGCATGCGCACGATGCGCACCTGCGAGGCGGGCTCGAGCTCCGTATCGAGATCGTTGAGCAGCGAGACGACCGCGGCGCGATCGTTGCACACGGGCAGCACGTCGCAACCGGCCGCGAGCGCCAGCTCGGCGCGCTCGACGATATTGCCGCAAGCCGCCGCCCCGCCCATCGAGAGGTCATCGGTGAACACCGCGCCTTGAAAGCGCAGCTCACCGCGCAGCACGCCCCCGATCCAGCGCTTCGAGAGACTCGCGGGCCGCTCGTCCACCGCGGGGAACTGCACGTGGGCAGCCATGACCGCCGGTAGTCCGTTGTCGATCAGCCGGCGGTACGGAGCGAGGTCGTCCGCAAGGTCGGGGAGCGCGCGCCGATCGACGGGCAGCGACCGATGCGAATCGGT
>DASXNC010000061.1:0-6985 GCA_036495325.1 Steroidobacteraceae bacterium | reverse complement strand
CTGTCCCGCGACGCTCGGGCGCGTGATGTGCCCGAGGTCCGTCGTGACTCCGTAGCCCGCGAGCTCGCCGCGGATCGGCGCCCCGCGCCCCGCCGCTCGATCGAAGTCCTCGAGCACGAGGAATGCGGCGCCTTCGGCGAGCACCATCCCGCACCGATCGCCGGCGAACGGTTTGCAGGAGGCGGAGGCGTCGTGGGGATCCTCGCGGGCGAGCGTGTGCAGTGCCTCCCACGCCTTGAGTGACCCATAGACCAGGGGTGCTTCCGCCCCGCCTGCGATCGCGAGATCGAGCTCGCCCCTCGCGACCCGGCCCCATGCCTCGCCGATCGCGACGGCCGCCGAAGAGCAGGCGGTCGAGTACGTGAGGTTTGGGCCCGTCACGCCGAACTCCGCCCCCACCCACGCGGCGGCGGCGTTGTTCATTCCCATGAGGACCGTAAACGGATTGATGCGTTCGCCGCCGCTGCCGTAGAGCACGCGATAGCCGTCGTCCGTCGTGCGCGCCGCACCCATGCCGGTGCCGAGGAAAACGCCCATGCGATCGGGCTGTATTCCCGCCTGCTGACCCTGTGCTTCGACCATCGCCTGACGTGCCGCGACGACTGCGAACTGGCTCACGCGGTCGAGCATTCGGAGCCGCGGTGGCTCGAAATGCGCTTCGCCCTCGAACTTCACGCACGCTGCGAGTGGCGCAGACAGGTGCTTCGCCCACGGCTCCTCGAGGCGGCGGATCGCCGAGCGACCTGCCATGCCGTTCTGGAATGCATCATCAAGCGTATTGCCCAGCGGCGAGAGGACGCCGATCCCCGTGACGGCGACACGCCTCATGCGGGCCGTTCGGGAGAGGCTTGCAGTGGCACCCCGTCGGCGATCGTGGCCGCCGCCTCGGAGCGCGGCGCCCCGGCCGGACGCGTCGCCCCGGCCGGACGCGTCGCGAGCACTTCATCGATATAGCGGACGGCTTCGCCCACGGTGCGCATCGAGACCGGCTCGTATGGAAGGGTTATCTCGAATTCCTCCTCGATGAAGAACAGGAGCTCCGTCATGCCGAGAGAGTCGAGGCCGAGAGTGTCGATCGGCGCATCGAGCGTGATGCGGTCGGGCGGCACGTGGTAGCGCTCCTCCAGAATCTTCGCCAGCCGTTCCAGCGTCGTCATGATGATTGCTCCGCAGGATGGAGTTTCACTGGCCGCCGCGGTGGCGGTTCACGGAAACTCAGCATCCGCCATGCCCGGACGATCTGCCCTGAGGCGCACATGCCATCATTTTCGCACTCACCAGGAGGCGCTGCGAGTTTCGATCCGCCGCGCGAGCAGTGCGATCCAGCGCCCGTATCATCGCGGATCCGCTGGCGGCAGTTGAAATCACCCGCCATCACGAACCAATCGTGCGTGGCGCGGCGAACGAGGTCGCTGCGCGCAGCGGCAGGATTGTCCCGCACGCTCTCGAAGATGAAGATGCGGCCGCGCGTCGATGATGGCGCCGGGATTGATACCCGCGCGGGTTTCATGCGGCCAAACATTTTTTGGCAGCCGTTCGCGCTTCCGCCAGTCGCACGCATAGTGCCCGCGACCCCTGACGCAAACGCCGCGCCAGGGCCGAGTCTTGTGGGTTACAGGTAACGCTTGACGACAGCACTAGTAACGTGTATCGTCTCGCGCAAGTCGTTACTTGTAACGATGGGACAACGGGACAGCGGACGAAGTGACCAGAGACGGCAACCGACGAAGGCAGCAGACGCGCCGACAGAGGCTACGAGCCGAGGGGCTCGTCGCGCGGGAGGTGTGGATTCTCCCGGACCACGCCCCGGTGCTGCTCAAAGTCGAGAAGCTGCTCAGGAAGCCGAACGCGAATGCGCTCATTCACGCACTGAGAGGGGTAAGTACCGCCATGTCGAACGGTTCAGTGACCACCCATTCCCTGCTACCCGACCTGAAGTCGGGGCAGCTCGCCGCGTCCGGCCGCTATACCTTCTCCCTCGTCGAGGGACTCGAGCCGGTGATCCAGGCCGTCGCCCATGACTACGGCGACGTGCACGTGTATCTCGCGGTCACCGGCGAGATCGCGATCGTCCAGGCGACGCTCTTCCCCGTCGCGCGCGTGCGTGACACCACGCGCCTCAACGACCGGATCCTGCGTACGGAGAAGCTCTTCGATCTCGCGAACATCTCCATCGATACGCATCCGGACGGGGCCGAGTTCTACGTCATCTACGGGGCGTTGCGTGCGACATCGGCCATCGCGGATGTCGAGTTCGAGATCGACACGCTCGCCCGCAATGCGGTGGATGCCGCCGCGGCCTATCGCGAGTTCATCAAATAATTCGGAGGACCTCACCATGTCAGGCATCTTGACGAAGCTCTGGACCGCCCTGCGCGGAGCTGCGAACGAGGCCGGCGAAGCCGCGGTCGATGCAAATGCGACGCGCATTCTCGATCAGGAGATTCGCGACGCCGACGGAGAGCTGCGCGATGCGCGGGTTGCGCTCTCGGAGATGATGGGCAAACAATCGGTCGAGCAGAATCACCTCGCGGAGAAGCGCGCGAAGCTCGAGGAGTACGCGGGCTACATCCGCCAGACGCTCGCCAAGCAGAAGCAGGCACAGGGCGCGGGCCAGAGCGCCGAGGCCGCTCAGAGCGGTGCGCTTGCCCAGGAGATCGCCGCGAAATACGCCGAGCAGGAGGCGCAGGTGAAGGCGAGTGAGAACGTCATCGCCGAGTATGGCAAGAACGTCGACGTGCTCAAGCAGAAGATCACGGCCGGCGAGACGGCGATCCGCACGCTCAAGCAGCGCGCCGACACGGTGAAGGCGAAGCAGCACGTCATCAAGGCCTCGGCCGCCGTCGCTGCCGCAAGCTCCGGCACGGACACGCACGCGCGCAGCGCGCTCGAGAGCCTCGAGCGCATCGAGCGGCGCCAGGAGGAATCCCTCGCCCAGATGGATGCGGCCAACAAATTAGCTGCCGAGTCCTCGGGTGAGGCGCTCGAGGAGCGCCTGCGCAAGGCGGGCATCATCCCGAGCGCGAGCGCCGCGACCGATGTGCTCGCGCGGTTCCAGAGCGAGGCGGCGGGCGGAAAGCCCGGGCAGGCTTCGTGAGCGGCGGGATCGTGCGGAGGGTGTGCGCATGAGTGTCGGCACGCTGTTCAAAGTGCTCGCGCGCGATGCGAAGGAGGCGCTCGCCCCAGCGGCGCCGCGCGAGGCACTGCCGCCCGAGCCGCTCAAGCTGCGCCGCGGGGGCTTCCTCGAGATCGATCCGCTGCCCTATCGGATGCTCCAGGGCCGCGCGAATTTCGAGCTCGGGCAGAGCGCCCAGCCAATCGCGACGCGCGGACTCGTCGACCTCGACGGGACCTGGCTGCACCGCTACTACCTCGATGACGACGAGACGTGGCTGCAGGTCAAGACCGACGGCGGCACTGACGATGCGAGCGTCTCGGAGTGCATCCTCTGGCAGTACTGGGATTGCAAGACGCCGGCGAATCTCACCGAGCTGAAGTCGATCGCCGGGCCCGCGAGCGAGATCGGGCTCCCGACCTACGAGGTCGGTGCTTTTCTCTATCAGCGCGTATGGGGCGTCTCCCGCGGGCAGACGGAGCTCGTGCCATTCGTCGAGCAGGTCTTCGACAAGAACGACACGGTTGCGAGCTTCAGCTGCCAGCACTACGCGATGCTCTACCGGCGGCGGATCGACGCTAGCCCGCGCCAGGAATACGTGCTCATCTCGGTCGAGGAGTGCCCGCGCAGCCTCGAGGTCGTCACCTCCATCGGCATCGACCTCAACCCGGCCGACCTCACCGTTACCTGATTGCCACATCAGGGGGAATCGCATGTCGCATTGGACACTTTGGCTCGCAGGCCTCCCCGCCTTCCTCGTGTACTTCGGCGTCGCGATCGGGCTGTTGCTCATCTTCGCATTCGTCTACACGCGGATCACCGAGCACGATGAGTTCGCGCTCATCCGCGAGGGCAAGTCCGCGGCGGCGGTGGCGCTTGGCGGCTCCCTCATCGCATTCGTGCTGCCGCTCTGCAGCGCGATCATTCATTCGGTGTCGCTCGTAGATTTCGTCATCTGGGCGGGGATCGCGCTCGTGATCCAGCTCGCGACGTTCTTCGCGGTGCGTGTGTTCATTCCCAATCTCTCCCAGCGCATCGCCCACAACGAGCTGGCATCGGGGCTGTTCGTCGCGCTCGCATCCGTCGCGGTCGGCGCGATCAATGCGGCGTGCATGACACCGTAGCCGCGGACCGCCCTCGCTCATACGATCGGAGGCAACATGATGAAGCGCTCCCGCACGATCGAGCTCGCTCTGATGGGCACGGTGCCGTTCCTCGCCGCCGGATGCGCTCAGCCGCCTCCGCCGCAGAGCACCCTCCTCTATCAGAACCTGCAGCAGTGCGTCCGCGAGGGCAAGATCAGCCCCGAGGTGTGCGCGCAGGCGTATGCGGACGCCATCCAGAATCAATATCGCGAGGCGCCCCACTTCGATTCCCTCGCGCAGTGCGAGGCACAGTTCGGGTACGACCAGTGCCATCCCGTGACGACGGCCTCGGGCGATCACTGGTTCATGCCGGCCCTCGCGGGGTTCCTCGTCGGGCGAGCGTTGAGTCCGCACTATCACTATTACGGCTGGGGCGGCTACGACTGGCACGGCTACGCGCGGCCCGGCGGCTACGGCGGCTTCAGCGGGCAGCCGATCTACGGCGCGCGCGGGGACCGTGGCGAGTGGCAGACGGCGCAGGGCGAGCGGTTCGGCGCGGGCGTGCGGGGACCCGGCGCGAGTGTCGGTGAGACGCTCTCGCGCGGCGGCTTCGGACGCAGCGGCGCTGCCCGTTTCAGCTGGGGCGGCTGAGACCTGCCGCGAGGCATGTGGCGTCGCGCGCATGGAGCGCATCGAGACTCCCGAGCGGCCGGACTGGCGCGAGCAGGCCGCCGCGCTCGGCTTTCGCTTTCACTCGATCGGCGGGTCGCCGTACTGGGACGAGTCGGCGCACTATCGGTTCTCACTCTCCGAGATCGAGAAGGACGTCGAGCGCCCGACGGCAGAGCTGCATGAGCTGTGCAAGGACCTGGTGAGCCGCGCGGTGCGCGACGAGGAGTATCTCTGTCGTCTCGCGATTCCCGAGCGCCACTGGGACTTCATCCGCACCTCATGGCTGCGCGGCGAGCCGCATCTCTACGGTCGAATGGATTTCGCCTACGACGGGCGTGAGCCGGCGAAACTCTACGAGCTCAACTACGACACGCCGACCTCGCTTTACGAGGCCGCGGTCTTTCAATGGGTATGGCTCGAGCAGGCGATCGAGCGCGGCACGCTGCCTCGCGGGACCGACCAATTCAACTCGTTGCAGGAGAAGCTGCTGCTCGCCTTCGGCGCACTCGCGCCGCACATCGGGGCGACGATGCATTTCGCCTCGGTGCGCGGTTCGGAGGAAGACCGCGCGACGGTCGATTACCTAGGCGACCTCGCGTTCCAATCGGGGATTGCGCCCCGCTACGTCGCCATCGAGGACATCGGGCGGACTGCCGACGGCCGCTTCACCGATAAAGAGAACCGGGTAATCGAGGCGATCTTCAAGCTCTATCCCTGGGAGATGCTGTTCGAGGACGAGTTCGCCTCGGGCTTGCCCTCGGCGCAGGTCGCTTGGCTCGAGCCGCCGTGGAAGTCGATTCTCTCGAACAAGGGCGCGCTTGCGCTGCTTTGGGAACTCCATCCCGGCCATCCCAATCTCCTGCCGACGTACTTCGATACATCGCCGTCCTCTGCCCTCCCCGCCGGCTGGGTGCGCAAACCGCTCTGCTCGCGCGAGGGCGCGAACGTCGAAATCATGACCGAGGAAGGCGAACGCGTCGCCGTGGCCGGCCCGTACACCGATTTTCCGTACATACGGCAAGCGTTCCATGCGCTGCCGCGATTCGCCGGGCGGTACGCACTCGTCGGCAGCTGGATGGTTGCGGACCTGCCCGCAGGACTCGGAATACGCGAGGACGACTCGCTCATCACGCGCGATACGGCGCGGTTCGTGCCGCACGTCATCGCCGCGTGACCGCCATCCTCAGAATCCCAACTGCCTCAAAGCCTGCTCCACTCGCGACCGCATCGATTCGGACTTCATGGGAAAGGCTCGCAGGAAATCGTGCCGGCCGAGCGCCGCATTGCGCTCACGAACATTGGCCGTCCACCAGGCAGCGCGCTCGGTATCGCCTTTCAGCGACTGCGCGGCGGCGGCGATCATAGCTATCAGAACGTGCGCGCCGGGCGAGTGCGCCGCATGCTCGGCCCAGTCGGCCGCTTGGACGTCATCGCCCACGAGCATATGCGTGAACGCCCGGGTGGCCATCATCGCGTAGTAGAGAGGATCGATCGGGCTCAGGCGCATGGCGAGATCGACGTGCGTCCGTCCTGCGTCGGCCTGCCCGGCGAGGGCCTCGGTCCATGCCCGCGCATAAATTCCCTGCGCATAGTTCGGACTCATGCTGGTCGCGCGCTCGAGCCAACTCAAGCTGCTGTCGAGGTCTCCCTCGAGCCAGTAGCTGCGGCCCATCGCGAAATTCACGAACGGATCGAGGGCATCGAGCTCCAAGGCGCGCTCCGCGGAGCACCGTGCCGAGCGCGTCTCCCCCACGAGATCGTCCGTGTATCGCATGAATGCGGTCTGGAAGTGGACGAAAGACAATCCGGCGTGAGCGCGCGCAAAGTGCGGATCGAGCGTGATGGCACGCCGGAATAGATGTGCCGCTGCCGCGTTGTCCGCGCGATTGAAGCGGTAGATGTGCTGCAGGCCCAAGTGATAGGCCGACCAAGCATCGAGATCGTCGGGCACCGACAGCCGCGCGAGCGCCGCTTCGTGCATCGGAATGCGCAGATCGAGTGCCATCAGAACCCGGGCCCGGATCTCCTCGCGCATGGTATGCACGTCGTCGATCCGACCCGAAAACCGATCGGCCCAGACGACGCCCTCGTCGTGCGTGTCAACGAGCTCCAC
>DASXNC010000060.1:0-2914 GCA_036495325.1 Steroidobacteraceae bacterium | reverse complement strand
TCGGCTGGCCTTACGCAGCCGATATTCCACGGCGGAGCGATTCTGGGGCAGTATCGCTTGAGCAAGGCGCGCTACGACGAGCTACTCGCCGATTACCACAAGGCCGTGATCTCCGCCTTCGGCAACGTGGAGGATGCGCTCGCGGCCGTGCGGGACAGTGCCGAACAATTGACTCGCCAGCAGACAGCTACCGAGAAGGCGCGAAGCGCCTACGACCTGTCGCAGGAGCAGTTCCACGCCGGCACGGTCAACATACTCACGGTGCTCAACACACAAAACGCGCTTTTTACGGCTCAGGATGCGCTCGCGCAGGTGAGACTCGCGCACCTGCAGGCGATCGTCGGACTGTTCAATGCGCTCGGCGGGGGCTGGCAGAGGGATGAGCAGACGGATGAGCGGAGAGTCGCACATGTCGATCGGTAGCAACAGGTTGAGCCGCACGCGGCTTCTCATGGCCGCAGGGGGTGTGACGACGCTCGCGCTCATCGCCTGGATGCTCGCGCCGGCCCGACCGAGCGCGGCAGCCCCGAAGGGAGAGGACTCTCAAGCCGTCGCGATCGATGCGGCCGCGGCGACCCGGCGGGACGTTCCCGTGTATCTCGAAGGGCTCGGCAACGTCCAGGCGTTCTACACCGTGAAGCTGACCGCACGTGTGGATGGCGAGCTGATCAAGGTCGCCTTCATCGAGGGACAGAAGGTCAAGCGCGGCCAGCTCCTCGCACAGATCGACCCGCGTCCTTATCAGGCGGCGCTCGATCAGGCGCTCGCGACGCGCGCGAAAGACAACGCGCAGCTCGCAAACGCCCGCAAGGATCTCGCGCGTTATGTGATGCTCGCTCCGAAGAAGCTCGCGAGCCAGCAGACGCTCGATGGTCAGCGCGCGCTGGTCGCCCAACTCGAAGCGCAGCTGGCGGGCGACAAGGCCGCGATCGAGAGCGCGCAGACGCAACTCTCGTATACGCGCATCACCTCGCCGATCGACGGGCGCACCGGGATCCGGCTCGTCGACCCCGGCAACATCGTGCATGCCTCGGATACGACCGGGATCGTCGTCATCACCCAGACGCAGCCGATCGCTGCCGTCGTAACGCTGCCCGAGAACGCCCTCGGCGCGGTTGCACAGGCAATGTCGCAGGGACCGGTGAGCATCTCCGTGCTGCCGCGCAAAGAGAGTCAAGGTGCACCGGCGGCGAGCATCGGGCAGAGCGCCGCTCCGGAGCGCGGCGCTGTGCAGCTCATCGACAATCAGATCGATCCCACGTCGGGGACGGTGCGCCTCAAGGCGATCTTCCCGAACGCAAGTGAGCGGCTGTGGCCCGGCGAGTTCATCAACGCGCGTGTCCTCGTGCGTACCGAGCGCCACGCGCTCACGGTCCCCTCGGTCGCGCTGCAACGCGGGGACGGCGGGTTCTACGCCTACGTGATCGGCTCGGACTCTAGGGTCGAGGCACGCCCTGTCGAGGTGGGATATAACGATGAGGAAATCGCCATCGTCGAGAAGGGTCTCAACGAGGGCGAGCGCGTGGCCACGAGCAATTTCTATCGACTGCAGCCGGGAGCGCTCGTGCACGTGAACGAGCCCGAGCGCGAGGCCGGCCGCGAAGCGCTTGCGGTCGAGCACGAGCCGCCCGCCGCGAGGCGATCGGCGTCGGGGCAGCAGCACGCCGCAGCGCGCAGCGCCACATGAGCATATCCAGCCCGTTCATCGACCGGCCGATCGCGACCTCGCTTCTCATGGCGGGGCTCCTGCTCGTAGGTCTCGTCGCCTTCCCATTGCTGCCGGTTGCGCCGCTTCCGCAGGTCGACTTCCCGACGATCCAGGTGAACGCCTCGCTCCCCGGCGCAAGCCCCGAGACGATGGCATCTTCGGTCGCGACGCCCCTCGAGTATCAATTCTCGGAGATCCCGGGCGTCACGGAGCTCACCTCCTCGAGCGTGCTCGGCGCGACGCAGATCACAGTCCAGTTCGATCTGAGCCGCAACATCGACGCTGCCGCCGGGGACATTCAGTCCGGGATCGATGCCGCAGGCGGGCAACTGCCGAAGAACCTGCCGTCGCCGCCTCACTACAAGAAGGTCAATCCCGCCGACTCGCCCATTCTCATCTTCGCGCTGCACTCGGACGTGCTGCCGGTCATGACCGTCAATGATTACGCCGATACGGTGCTCGCGCAGCAGATCTCGCGCATACCGGGCGTCGGCCAAGTCAACATCTGGGGCCAGCAGAAGCCCGCGATCCGAGTCCAGGTAGACCCGGCGAAGATCGCCGCGCTCGGCATCCAGCTCGAGGACATCGCGGGTGTGATCGCAAATGCGACCGTCGATGCCCCGAAGGGCTTCATCAACGGGAAGCTCCACGCCTACACGATCTACGACAACGACCAGCTGCTCGAAGCAAAGCCCTGGAACGACGTGATCGTCGCGTACAAGAACGGCGCGCCCGTGCGGATTCGCGACATTGGCGTCGCCGTCGACGGGCCGGAGGACTCGCAGCGCACCGCGTACGCGAACGGCCGCCGCGGCGCCATGATCGCAATCATGAAGCAGCCCGGCGCCAACGTCATCGACACGGTGCGGCGCGTCGAGGCGCTGTTGCCGCAAATCATGACGGCCGTTCCGCCCGCCATCAAGGTCGAAAGGCTCGTCGATCGCACGCAGACGATCAACGCGTCGGTCCACGACGTCGAGTACACCCTGGTGATCACGATCTCGCTCGTCGTGCTCGTGATCTTCCTCTTTCTGCGCAACGTCTGGGCGACGGTCATTCCCGGCATCACCGTTCCGCTCGCGCTCTTCGGCACGGCGGCGGCGATGTACGTCATCGGCTACAGCCTCGACAATCTCTCTCTGATGGCGCTCACGATCGCGGTCGGGTTCGTCGTGGACGATGCCATCGTGATGCTCGAGAACTGTT
>DASXNC010000059.1:0-13081 GCA_036495325.1 Steroidobacteraceae bacterium | reverse complement strand
GAGACGGCGCGCGAGCTCGCCGCGGAACCAGTCCGTGCCGCGATCCTCGATCGTGTATTTGAACCGAGCGTGCGCGCGGTCCTTGCGGTCGCCGTAATCGCGCTGAATGCACATCGTATGCTCGGCGACTGCGATCACGTCCTTGGGCAGGCAGAATCCAACGACATCCCCGAGACGCGGGAACGTCGCCGCGATCTTGTGGGTCATGCCCATGCCGCCGCCGACGAGCACGTCGTACCCGACGATCCGGCCGCTCTCGACGATCGCGACGAATCCGAGATCGTGCGCGTACACGTCTACGTCGTTCTGTGGAGGAACGGTAAGGGCGATCTTGAACTTTCGCGGCAGGTACGTGCGGCCGTAGAGCGGCTCCTCCTCGGGGTCGCCGGCGACGGGCGGGGCATCGAGGAAGATCTCACGATAGGCCGCCGTGCGCGGCAGCAGATGCTCCCCGATGCGGCGCGCGAGCGCGCTCACCTCGGCGTGGATCGGGGAGAGCAGGGGATTCGCGGTCGCGATGACGTTGCGGTTGTCGTCGCCGCACGCCGCGATCGTGTCGAGGCCCGCCTCGATGATCCCGCGCACGTGCCGTTTCAGGCGGCGCTTGCGCACTCCGTGGAACTGGAACGTCTGGCGCGAGGTGAGGCGCAGCGTGCCGTCGGCGTTCTCGCGGGCGAGCGCATCGAGCGCGAGCCACTGCTGCGGCTTCAACACCCCGCCCGGGAGGCGTACTCGCACCATGAACTGATAGCGCGGCTCGAGCTTCGCGCGGCGGCGCTCGTCGCGCAAATCACGATGATCCTGCTGATAAATGCCGAAGAACTTGGTGAGCTGCGTATCCGAGTCGGCGATCGCGCCGGTGAGGGGATCAGCGAGGCCGTCGAGGATCGTGCCGCGGAGGAAGCGACTGCGGTGCTTGAGACGCTCGTTCGGATGCAGCTCCTCGAGCGGGCGTGAGAGGTCGTTGCGGCGGTCGAGCGGATTGAGCGGCATGGGTCGGTCGCGCCCGAGGTTTGCGGCTCGAGCCAACCCCGTCAGTATACGTCGCGCTGGTAACGGCGTTGCTGCTGCAGCTCGAGAACGAACTCGGCCGCGGCGTCCTCATCGAGCCCGCCGTGCTCTGCGGCGAGCCTCAGAAGCGCGGCGTGCACGTCCGGGGCCATGTGCTGCGCATCGCCGCAGAGGTAAACGTACGCCCCTTCCGCCTCGATCCAGCGCCAGAGCTCCGCCCCCTGCTCGAGCATGCGGTGCTGCACATAGACCTTGGCGTCCTGATCGCGCGAGAAGGCGACGTCCATGCGCGTGAGCAGTCCCCGTTTGCGCAGGTCGAGCCACTCGGCCTGGTAGAGGAAGTCGTGTTCGAACGAGCGGTCGCCGAAAAAGAGCCAGTTGCGCCCGCCTGCGCCCGATTCCGCCCGCTCCGCGAGAAAGGCGCGGAACGGGGCGATGCCGGTACCCGGGCCGATCATGACGACGGGCGTCTGCGGATCGGCCGGGAGCCGAAACGCCGGATTGCGGTGCAGGTAGATCGGCAGGACCGCGTCGTCGGAGACGAGGTCCGCGAGCGTCCCGGACACGACGCCGCGGTGCGCGCGTCCGAAGGACTCGTACTGAACGATGCTCACCGTGAGGTGCACCTCGTCCGGTGTGGCCTGCTGGCTCGAGGCGATCGAGTACAGGCGCGGCGCAAGTGGCGGCAGCAGGCGCGCAAAAGCGGCGGCGTCGAGCCCGATCGGGGCATGCGCGTTCACTACGTCCGCCACGTGCCGCCCGCGCATGAACCGGCCGATCTCCTCGTCGCTCGCCGCGGCGACCGCTGCGAGCTCGGACGAGTGGATTGCCTCGGCGTAGCGCTTGAGGAAGGGGCGCGTGACCGGACCGATCTCGAAGCGCTCGGTGAGGGCCTGGCGCAGCGGCACGGTCGTGTGCGAGTCCCCGGGAATGCTGCTGTCTGCGTCGAACGGGAGCTGCTCGAGCAGCGCGTCCACGTCCTGCTCGCAGTTGCGCGGCACGATGCCGATGGAATCGCCCGGCTCGTAGTGGATATTTGAGCCCTCGAGCGCGAGCTCGATGTGGCGTACGTCTTTCGTCGAGCCGGCGGCCGTCAGTCGCTGGTTCGCGAGCACCGGTGCCGCAAAGGGGTTCTTCCGCGTGTAGGCGTTCGAGACGGACGCCGTGCGCCGGTCGGCCGCCGGCAATCCGATCTGCACCCGCGCCTGCGAAGACCCGAGCGATTGCTCGAGGTTGCCTAGTACCGCATCGATCCAGCGGGCGGCGGGCGCCTCGAAATCGACATCGCACTCCTCGCGAGGGTGCAGACGCTCGGCGCCGAGCGCCTCGAGACGGGCATCGAACTGCCGGCCCGCCTCACAGTATTTCTCGTAGCTCGAATCTCCGAGGGCAAGCACGGAATAGCGCACGTGCTCGAGGCGCGGGGCCTTGCGGCTCGCGAGGAGCTCGAAGAGCGGCACCGCACGCTCGGGCGGGTCACCGTTCCCCTGCGTGCTCACGACGAGCAGCAGGTTTTGAGCTTCCTGCAGTTGCGCCTTGGTGCACTGCAGCATGTCCAGAAGCTTGAACTGGATGCCGCGCTCCGCGAGCCGATCGGCGATCTGCTTCGCCAGCCGCTCGGAATTGCCCGTCTGCGAGCCGAAGAGCACCGTGACCGCCGGGCGGCCCGCCTCGGGCACCCCAACCGGGGCCGGGATCGCTTGGAATTCGAGGCCAGCCAGGAAGCCGCTGAGCCACAGCCGCTGCTCACGGTCGAGCCGCGAAACGAGCGCGCGCAGCTCCGCCGCTTGGGCAGGCGAGAAGGGCGCAGCCGCCCACGAGTCCAGAGGCTGCAGGCTCTGCGCGGGCGATGGCGACGCGCGCGCGTTCACGTGCGCAACTCCTTGACGAAGGACAGAACTCAAGCGCAGGCACGTTAGCACCCCGCCTCGCGGCGGAGAAAAGGTTGATTTCTCTAAGCATATAAGCGGGTGATATGAGACCCGTGCACGCCGGCTGACGCTGCCCGGCAAGGCTCGCCGGCGTGCTGGGGTCGCGCTGACACGCGGCGATCGGTGTATACCTCCCAGTTCGTCGCGGGCGAGCCGCGGCATGATCGGGGAGGGCAGATGATGCGAATTCCTCTCACCGGCTTGGCCGCGCTCGGGCTCCTCGCGCTGTGGCCCGCGCTACCCGCTGCGGCCGCGGTATGTCGCGGCGTCACCTTTCCCGAGACGATCGAGGTGCAAGGCGCCCCCCTCGTCCTCAACGGCCTCGGCATTCGCAAGGCAACGTTCCTCAAGATCCATGTCTATGTCGCGGCGCTGTACCTGCCGAGGGGACTGCCTCCCGATGCGCGCGCGATCATCGCTTCGCCCGGACCGATGCAGCTGGTGCTCCACTTCGTCCGCGGTGTGGGGGCGCGCGATATCCGCAATGCGTTCGAGGAGGGCTTCGCGGCACAGGGCGGTGGACGCGTGCCGGTGGCCCTCGCATCGCGGGCCGCGCTGCTCAACAGCTGGATGCAGGACATGCACTCGGGCGAGGCGATGACGATCGTGCGCATTCCGGGGCGTGGCATCGACCTCGATCTCGACGGCCGCGCCGTGGGGGTCATACCAGGCGAGGATTTCGCGCAGGCGCTGTTTGCCATCTGGCTCGGCGGTCACCCGCCGAATCCCGAGCTCAAGAGCGGGCTGCTCGGGGGACGATGTCAGTGAGCGCTCAATTGGGCTCGTTGCAATCGATCGCGGCGCCGCCGGCCCGGGTCAGCCCAGGCCGGCGGCTCTCCGCTATAGGTCGCGAAACTGCGCGAGCACTTCCTACTGTTGGTCCTGCGAGAGCGCGGACATGACCTCAATGAACCTGGCCACGTTCGGTGTGCCTTCGCCTGTCGTCAGGTCGTATCCCGGCGATGCAAGAAATCCATCGACTCCGAACTGGCCGTCAGCATCGCTGTTGTTACCCTGCGTGATGTCATGGATGGGGCCGAACCCGAACCCGAGTCCCATTCCGCGCAGACGGTAGATCTGTGGCGTGATGTAGCCGACTGGCCCACCGTTCGCCTGATTGACCAGAGCAATGATCGCGGCCCATGCCGGCGAAGCCGCGCTGGTCCCGCCGAACACCGCCCAGGTACCGCCGTTCAGAAAGCCGAGGAAGGCCAGCACGCCTCCATGAATCGCTGAGTTGAACGACACGTCGGGATTAAGCCGGCCGGAGGCCGGAACCTCAGCCCCGAGCAACGTGGTGAACTCGTCTGGAAGCTCTCTCTGGAAGTTCGGTCGACCATAGAGCGTGCTGACACCGCCACCCGTCGACGTGCTGACTCCGAAGCTGTTGAACTCGTTCCAGGCGGCCTCCCCGCCGTAGGCGACCGGTACACAGCTCGATGGAACACCGGGCCGCGCGGCGGTCCCGCAGCCGTTCAGACCACCGTTGATGATGACGAGACCCGTATTGCAAAACGTGAACGCGGGGCAGGAGAAGCTGATTCCAGCTCCCGGCGGTGGACCATATTGACCACCGTATGGCTGGCCCTGAGTGCCGCCCGCAGCCAAGTTGAGCGGATTTGTCGCAGGCCAGCCTGGAGTCAGCTCGATCGTGCCGTTCTCACGCACATCCTCATTCGCGCCATCGTCACCCGATGAGGCAATGATGGTCCAGTGTTTCCTGGTCGCGCTCTGGTAAGTTGCGTCGGCAGTCGCCTTGATCGTGGGGTCGGATGAGGTGCAGGCGCCGGTGTTTGGGTCGACCGTGAGACAGCCCACGTAATCATCGGCCTCCCCAAAGCTTTGCGACATCACGCTGCCTTCCAGGCTCCTCTGGGCGACTGCCGCAGCTTCCGCAGCGTTGAGGTTTTGATCGAAGCAATCGTTGGCGACGATGACGACGATCTTTGCTCCCGGAGCGAGTCCATGCGACTGCGTGACATCGAGCGTGGTCTCTTCGGCCCAGCCCGCGGCACCGCAGAGTGCGGCATTGGGCGCGTTGGACAAGTCGGCGATGGTCTTTACCGGACAGTTGTCGGTCTTCGCTCCGGTCCAAGTCGGTCCGCAGCGTATATCGACCTTCGTCGCGGGCAGGTTGAACGTCGCATCGAACTTGTCGAGATCGCTTTGTAGGGTCGGGCTGCCGAAGGCATCGACGATGACAATCGTCTGACCGGTTCCGCTGATGCCGCCAGGCCCATTGGAACGTGGAAAGTTGTAGGCCGTCTTGAGGAAGTTGGGCGGGTTACAGAGGACGGTCCCCTTCGACCCGCTGAAGCAGAATGGCACCCCACCGACCGCAGCGTTCGGATCAAACGAGGGATCAAGCGTTATCATACGGAAGTGCGGTGATACCGCATTGAGCGGGGCGGCCTTTCCGCCAATCGTCTGAGCCATGGCGCCGGTACAGGCGAGCAGGGTTAGCAATAACGTCCAACGGATGCGGCCGGTAGCAAGGCTACGCTGGCAAGCCTTCGTTCTCATCGTATTTCTCCCCAAAGATTGTTTGGTCGTTGTTCGGCGGGGCCCGCCCGTCGGTTCTAGCACTCAAGGGCGAGCGCGGGCTTGGGAATATACTGCGGTGCGGTGCCGCCTTAGGTCAAATGAAGAGTCTTTGTCGCGACCTGTTATTGTTAAATCGGTGGGGGGCGCGCCGCACGCGTCGACCGAACACGATTCCGCCGAAGTTTACTGACCGGCTGCCTCCTCGATGAAGCTCGCGCCGTTCGGCGTGCCAAGGCCGGTCACCTCGTCCCAACCCCGACCGATCCTGAGCGATGAATCCGTGCCGAACGTGAGCACGAACCAGCGCGTGGAGATCGGGCTGTCGAAGAGCGCGCTGAAGAACGATTGGTTGCCTTCGAGCGGCCCGGCAAGCGACCGTGCCGTCTCGATCGTCCCGCGCTTCTTCGAAGTTGTTTGAATTACTCCGAACGGATTCGTTTCCGAAAACGCAGGCAGCACGTCGGTGATCGCCCGCGAGCTCAGGCGATAGAGCGTCCAGGCTGCCTGGCCGAGCTTCTGGCCTGCCCGTTGCGTCGCAATCGCCCAGAGGCCCGAGAACATCGGGCAGACGACGCTCGTGCCGCCGATCACAGTCGCGAACTGCTGGCCGCTCTCGTTCCCCGTGTAGATGATCTCGACGCCAGTGTACGGATCGGCGATCCAGGAAATATCCGGTGTCTCGCGCATGTGTCCGGGCAGCCCGCGCTGGAATAGCGGCTTCGAGAAAACACCGCTCGAGCCGCCGCCGGAGCCGGCGTAGAACCCCTGGTGCAGTGGCGGAACGGTCGGCGCATTCGCCGGCGGGTTCGAGGGCGGCGCGGCCTCCGCGATCCGCGTGACGTTTGCGCCCCAGCCTGTCTGCATCCAGATCGAGCCGTTGTCCCGTACGCCGACGCTTACACCGCCGAGCGCCGTCGCCCAGGGTGAGCTCGCCGGATAGCTCACGTCCGTGTGGCCGAGAACGGCTGCATAGTCGCCAAAGTCGCCCGTGGAGTAGTGGACCGAGACGCCGCGCGCTGCCGCGATCTCGTTCGCCCTCTCGAAACCCTCGAATCCCGCCTCGTCCTCGAGCGACTCCGGGCGGCCATAGCTGTTGGAAATCGCCGCGAGACCCGGCAAGCCGCTTGCCTCGGCCACCACGCTGGAGAGATGGACTTCGCTGTCGTCCGGCGACACGATCAGCACGATCTTCGCCCCGGGAGCGATCGCGTGCGCCCACTCCACATCGAGAGTCGTCTCGATGGCCCAGCTCTGCTCGTCTGAATTGGCGGAGAAAACCGTTGCCGTCGGGTTGCCCACGATGGTCAGATCGATGGGCGGCAGCCCATAGACTGCGGAGAATGCGGCGACATCCCGCTCGATCGTCGTCGAGCCGAACGCCTCGACGATTGCGATCGTCTCACCCGTGCCGTCGAGCCCGCGCTCGTACAGTGACATCAAGTTGTAAGCCATCCACACATCGCTCGGCTGATAACCGCACGGTTCGATAGCGCCCGGCGAATTGGGGGTGATGTCCTGGCCATAGCGATTGCCGAAGTAGACGGCGGTCGCCGAGGAGGAAGTGAAAGTTTCCCGCTCGGGCGGCCGGAAGCATTGCGCGGAAAAGAACAGCCCATTCGGGACCTCGTTGAGCGAGGCCGGCGCAAACGCGGTGCCGTCCGCGTTGCGTCCGATCGTCCAGTGCGGGCTCATGCGCTGATCCGTGAGGCCGCCCACGGAGCTCACCAGCGCTGCTGCGGGGCCCGGAATCGACGGCGCCGTCGTATTGGCGCGCACGACTTTTCCATGCACGTCGAACAGGTGCAGCGCGACTCGAAACGCGCCCTCGACGTCGCTCACCGTACCCTGCGCGAGGACTTGCCCGTGCGCTTCACTCACTACGGTCAAACGATGCGATGCAAGAAAACGGTGGATCGTGGTCAGATCCTGCGGGGCAGCTGCGAGCGCCGCATCGATCTGAGCGCCCGACAGCCACTGCCGATAGGCGGGCGAGGCGGGGTCGTACAATCGCTGCAGGGCGGCATCGAACGAACCCGACGATTTCAGATGCAGCGAGACCGTGATCGTCGAGTGGGGATCAGCGGGGCCGAGATCGCGCGACTCGCCGACGAAGGCCGGGACAGAACCATCCGCCGCGGCGCCGCTTCGATCGGCGGCGGTCGCGCCCTCTTGCGCCCTTGCCGGAGCCACGGCGAGGACGCCTGTGGCGACGAGGCCGATCAGCGAGGCAGAGAGGGAAACCGACGATCCTGCGCACAGTGAGACCGCGGAACGAAACCGCGAGCGCATCATGCTCTCCCCTTTGTTTGTTCTCAGTGGTTGCCCGCCATAATCGGCGCGCGCCCGTCCTTCCCGCGCGCTCGTTGGGCGAGCGCGAGCTCGACCTTAGTATTGCGGTGCAGCGCAGATTACGTCAAATGGAAGAATGTGCGCTCAAGCCCTTGCAATTATTGTTAAGTAGGCGGGACCGGACGAGAATTCGCCACCGACTTCGCCGGCCTGGGCGGCCGTCCCGGTTTCGGCTGGAATGAGGGGGACATTCCGATTAGCCGAGTGAGCCGGATGAACGAAGTCAGTGGCGGTAAAGGGTCTTCAGCTCTCGTTGGATCGATAGGTTGCGCGTACGGGACAGGGGACGTCATCGACCTCGCGGGCGAGCCCGCGACCGGCATTCGGACGAGCTGCGTCTCTCTCGATCGAGAGAGATGCGGTGCCGTGAAGCTGTTGCCGGCGGCCGGAAACGGCTTTAAGGTGGGGAGCGATGAAGTTTCTGCTGTGGCTCATTCTGCTCGTCCTGTGCTGGCCGCTTGCGCTGCTCGCGCTCCTGCTGTGGCCTCTGGTATGGCTGCTGCTGCTGCCGTTCCGGTTGGTCGGAATCGCAGTCGAGGGTGTTTTCGACCTGCTCCGAGCGATCGTGACGCTACCCGCGCGGGTGCTCAACCGGGTGTAGCCGGAGCCGGGCTCGCTCCCGAGCTATACAAGCGCTACGCCACGCGCTGCACGCACCACCACCGTTCCGGCGATCTTGTCGTGCCAGGCCTGCCGCTCGGGATCGATCGCGATCCAGAAGAACCCGAGGCCGAGTGCGGCGAGCGACAGAAAGCAGGCGAGGGCGCGCACGATCGCCGTTTCCCAGTCGATCGGCCGGCCGTTGAGCCGCGCGACCTGCAGGTCGAAGACGATTCCGCCGACCGTGCTGCCGCGCAGCTTCCACATGATCGCTGCATAGGTCGCCACGATCAGTAGCGTTCCCCGCGCGCCGTGGTGATAGATGAGACTGAGTGCGAACGAGACGAGCACCACGTCTATGAATAGCGCTCCCATCCGTACCCAGAAACCCGCGCGCGGGTGAGTCAGCGCGAGCTGCGGATCGAGCGGCGGGGCGCCCCATGCGCCGCCCTGCGAGGCCTCGGGTGGCACACCCTGCCCGGCGCCACCCGCTGATGCACTCGCCGAGTGCGCCCCGTCGGGTGTGTGCGGTGGCGGAGTGCTGGCATCCGGCGGCATTGCGCTGCCGCCCGGCGGTACTGCGCCCGCTCCCGACCAGGATGCGGCGGCTTCCGGCGGCGGCGGCACTCGGCCTGCCGCCGCGACGCCCGGCGGCCCCGCCGGACCGCGCCGGTCTCGCGCCGCCTTCGCGGCGAGCACGAGCGTGTAGATCACCGCGCCGAAACCAAATACGCCGAGCAGCGCCCACACGAAGAAACCCACCACCGGCACCATGTAGAGCGCGATCACAATGATGCCGCCGAGCAGTACCGAGATCGCTATCGAGGCGGCGGCATTGGGGCTGCCGAGTCGCAGAAACCGGCTGCCGAGCCAGCCGAGCACCACGACGCGGCCGAAGATATGTGCGCAGATCAGCCCGAGCCACACGAAGGGGATCGCGGCGATGCCGATCACCGTGATCGTCAGCGCGATCATGAGCGCCGGGACGAGGAGGGTCGCAAGGACGGCCGTGAGAAGCGAGGGTCCGGGATGCAGCTCCAAAGTGTGTACGCAGCGCTGCACCGAGTCGCGAAACAGAAGCGCAATCAGCAGGTATAGCGCCAGCAGGGCGAAGGCCACTCCCCACGCCCAGCCGATGCGGATATCCGGCGCGAGCGGTCGCCCGTAGAGGAGGCATTCGCGAACCCACGTCTGAAATCCCGCGACGTTGCCGAACAAGCCGGTGAGCACTCCGACCGTGCCGCCCTCGACCACGGAGGTCGGACTGCGCTCGACGCTTCCTAGAATCTCCACCACCTGGCCTCGGACGTCGGCCTGCGGGCCGAGCCGCACGTTGCCGAGCACCGCGACGACGTTGCCGTCGATCCTGCTGTCGACGTAGACATTGCCCAACACGGCGACGGCGGTATCCCCGACGTTCCCGCTCACATGCGAGTCGCCGAAGATCGAGACGACGGAGTCGCGCACATCTCCTTCGACCGTAGTCGATCCGAACACGGCGACCACCGAATCGGCTTGCTCGCCCTTGCCGAGTACAGCGTCGTGGCCGACGGAGACGACCTCGCGATCGGAGTCCGAGGCCCACGAGGCAAAGTCCTGGGCGTGAGACGGCGGAGCGAGCACCGCGCCGCAAAGGATCAATGCGACCGCCAGCAGCCGGGGAAGGAAGTTGTTCATGAGCGTGCGCGCTCCGGTGTGGCGTAGAGCGTCGAGTAGCCGATCGCGACGAGAGCGAACAGCACCAAATAAAGCGCGGCGGTCGCGAGCAGCCCGCCGAGCAGCCATTCCGAGGGAATCAGTCGCATCAGCCGTGCGGGGAGGGTGCCGAAGGTCACCGCGGCCTCGCCGGCGTGCCGCAACGCCTGCAGTCGTCCGGCGATGCTCGGATCAGCGGCAAGCATCGCGAGCCGGGTCGCGAGACCTTTCAGTCCGAGAAGCACGATGATGACACTCGCGAGGCAACACGCGATGAGCGCGGCTCTCGCCGTAAGAGGCCAGGAGGCAAAGCCGCCTCGCTCGATACGTTTGCGCCAGGCGCTCTCCTGTCGCGACGTAGGGCCTGCGCGACCCTCGATCGCCTCGATCACCCGGCGCTCGAGGCTCGCTGGCGCCCGGCCCTGCGGGAGCTCAGAGAGCGTGCGCTGTATCAGACGCTCGAGACGCTGCCGGGGATCCTCGCGGCTCGTCACGACTCGGCTCCGGTGGTCGCAGCGGCCGCATCAAACCCGTGGCGTGCCAGCAGGGCGGCCATCGCAACTCGCGCGCGCAGGATGTCCGTCTTCACCTTTGCGAGGCTCACGCCGAGGCGTTGAGCGATGTCACGATATGGCATCTCCTCGAAGTGATAGAGCACGAGCGGCACGCGCTGATGAGCCGGGAGCCTCTCGAGGGCCTGTTCGACGAGCGCGCGGCGCTGCTCCGCGTCGGTGTTCGCGAAGAGCTCATCGACCTCGGTCGCTGCGAACTCGAGCGCATCCTCGGTCGCCTCCCCGGCGAACGTATCCGTGAAGAGCCGCCAGCGGCGGCGATAGCGGGTGATGTGATTGAGCGCAAGGTGAATCGTCACGGTCTTGAGCCAGCCGCCGACCGCCGGACTCGAGCGCAGTCGCTCGAAATTCTCGTAGGCGCGCAGAAACACCTCCTGCGCGATGTCCTCCGCCTGTGCGGCATTCGAGGTCAGGCGGGCCGCCGTGGTGAAGACCATGTCCTGGTACGCGCGCATGAAGGCCGTGAATTCGTGTGAATCGATCCGCCCTGAGCTTGCCGGGTGCACGAGTGCATCTCTTGGAGCAAGAACACCACAACGGTCGAAAAGTTACAGCGCAACGGCGCATTGCCGCGCGCAGCCACGGCCCGCCGCCCAGCTCCCGCGTGCCGGCTCGGCCGCCGTGGAGAGTTATCTTGCTGTCTGCCGAATCGATCCGGCCTGGAGCGAGTCGACGCCCTGCCGCGCCAGATCGATGCAAGTGAAGGCCATCGCGAGCGCGCCGTCGCGGAGCGCCTTGTCCGCGGGTGCGGTCACGCAATGCGCGGCGAACTCCGGCTGATGATTGACGGCGGGGAGCGAATCGATTCCGATCATCGGGTGTATTGAGGGGATAACGCGCGAAACGTTGCCCATGTCGGTCGATCCCGAGGGCCGCGTCTCCCAGTGGCCGACGTCGGGAAAGGACCGCCCGAGCGCCTCGACGTTGGACCGGTAGAGCGCCGCGAGAGTCTCGTTGTGCTGCATTTCGGCGTAGGGCTTGTCGCCTCCGGCGATCTCGAGTTTCGCACCGGTCGCCAGCGCCCCCGCCTCGAAGCACCGGTAGACCTTGGCTCTGAGATCCGTCAACTGCTCGAGCGTCTCGGAGCGGACGATGTAGCGCGCGGAGGTGCGCGCGGGAACGACGTTCGGTGCATCGCCTCCGTGGGTCACGATGCCGTGAATGCGGTCGGTCGAGCGGATGTGCTGCCGCAGCAGCCCGACCGCAGTCTGCGCGATCGTGAGGGCATCGGCCGCATTGATGCCGAGCTCCGGGAACGCCGAGGCGTGGGATTCCTTGCCGGTGCAGTGCACGTCGAACATCGATGCCGCAATGATCTTCGCGCGAAGCATGTCCACGGGCGCCGGGTGCACCATCATCGCGGCATGCAGCCCGTCGAACGCGCCCCGCTCGAGCAGAAGAATCTTGCCGCTTGCGTTGCCGACTTCCTCAGCCGGCGTGCCGATCACACTCACTGTCAGGCCGAGCTCGTCGGCGACCTGCGCCACCGCGAACGCTGCGCCGAGCGCCGAGGCGGCGATGATGTTGTGACCGCACGCATGGCCGATTCCGGGCAGGCTGTCGTACTCGGCACAGATACCGACGTGTACCGGACCCGAGCCGGCGCGCGCACGAAATGCGGTATTCAGATCGCACAGGCTCGACTCCACGGAGAAGCCCCAATCGGAAAGCATCTCGCAGAGCCAGGCGGAGGCCTTTTCCTCCTCGAACGCGAGCTCCGGATGCGCATGGATGCGATGGCTCAGATCGATCAGCGCCTCACCGGCAGTCTCGAAGCGCTCTCGCGCCGCGCGTTTTGGGTCCATGATGGCCGTCCCCCGAGGTGTCGGCGAGAATAGCACCGGCCGCACTCGACCGCCTCGCGGTCGCCTTCGGCGTCGCCGTTACGATTTGAGGCGGCCATTGTCATGCCGGAGCTCCCGAGCGGCACGACCGTTGCTGCGCGTGCTGAGCCTGTGCAGCAAACCGACCAGTCGAATAACACGCGTTCGCCTCGTGCCTCGGTTCTCGGGGGCCTCCTCCTCGCCGTCGCAACGGTGGCGCTGGGCGCCTGCGCTCACGTGCCGGTCATCGACGAAGCGCGCCTCATGCAGGAGGCCGCCGGCACCGGGAAGATCACCGTCTACGACGCGAGCGGACCGCTCAGCGCGCGGCAGTCGAGGCGACTGGTCGCGCAGCTGGGCAGGCAGGCCCCGAACGCCGGCGCGCTCGAACGCCATCTCGCCGCCGAGCAGCTCGTGGCCGAGAGCCCGATGTTCGCGGGCAACAGCGTGCGCATCCTGCGCGATGGCTCCGAGGCCTTCCCCGCCATGTTCGATGCGATCGCCGGGGCGCAGCATTCGCTCGATCTCGAGTACTACATCTTCGAGGACGTGGAGA
>DASXNC010000058.1:0-6276 GCA_036495325.1 Steroidobacteraceae bacterium | reverse complement strand
AATCTGTGGATCGCCTGGGCCGCGCTCAGCGCCGGCCAGCGGGTCGCCTTCGACCATTACCGTCCCTGGCCGGACCAGGTGCCCCCGCTCCGGCCCTGGCTTCACCGCCTTATGTGCAATCGGCGCTTCCTGGCCAACATCGCGCATTCCGAGTACACGAGAGCCCGCTATCTCGAGCTCGGAATTCCGTCCGAGAAGCTCGCCTGCGTGCACAACGGCTTCGACCCCCGCCGGTTCGAAGGCTCGCTTCCGCTGCCGGAGGCCAAGCGGCGCATCGGCATCGATGCGGCGAGGAAGACCGTCGTCTACACCGGTCGCGTCAACCACAAGAAAGGGCTCGAGCTCGTGATCGAGGCGGCGAAGAGCCTGCCGGATCACCTGTTCCTGCTCGTCGGCTCCTACGGGCACGGCCCCATCGAGGTCCTTGCGAAGGAGGTCGCGAACGTCAGACCCATCCCGTGGCAGCGGTCTCCCGAGGCGCTGCAGCCATACCTCGATGCCGCAGATGTATTGCTGATTCCTCCATCGCTCAAGCCGCTCGCCGAGTTCGGCTCGACGGTGATCCCGTTGAAGCTCTATCTGTACATGGGCGCAGGCCGGCCGATCATTGCCGGTGATACGCCCGACGTGCGGGAGATTCTGCAGAACGGAAGAAACGCCGTGCTCTGCCAACCGGACTCCGTCGAGTCTCTCGTCGCAGGCGTCTGTGCGTTGACCGACGACAGCGCGCTCGCTCAGCGCCTCGCGACGACGGCGCTTGCCGACAGTCGCGGATACACCTGGACGGCACGTGCCGGGAGAATCGCCTCGATCCTCGAGGAGCGGCTCGCATCGGCGCCCGTCGAGCGTCGAGTCTTCAGCCGCGCACAATCCCGCGCGTGGGTCGAGCAGTCGCGGCGCTGGGCGATGCATTTGGTTCGCAAGCGGTCCTTGATACTGCCCGCGCGAGCGCACGCGCGGACCATCACGCCGGCCATCGCGCCGGCCGAAACGAGCACGGAGGCGGGAGCCGATGGCGATTCCTGATCGGGCACATTTTTGTTGGATCGGCGCGAGGCTGCCCTGGGCCTACGTATTCGCGATCCTCTCGGCGGCCGATCGGAGCGAGCTCGCGGAGCTCATCCTGCACCACACCGATCAGCTCGAGCAGGATGCGAAGCTCCGCGCACTCGAGCGCTGCCCGCGTGTGCGGCTTACCCGCCTCGACCCCATCGGCTGCTTGATTCGGGCCGGTGAAGCGGTAGGCGTCGGCGAGGAGCTCGCGGCCATGTACCGCGAGATCGCCGTACCGGCGATTCGGTCGGACCTCTTGCGGGCGGCAATCCTGTACCTCGAGGGCGGCGTGTATCTCGATCTCGATACCGTCACGACGGCTTCCCTTGTGCCCCTCCTCGATGCGCCGCAGTTCGTGGGCTCGGAACGCATCGTCTGGCCGCATTTCGTGCGCAGCTCGCGCTCGCCCGCCCTCTGGTGCCGTTCCCTCGGGCTCGATCTGCTACGCAAGGCGATGCGGCGTGCTCCGGCGGGCTGGGCGATGTTCAGGCGCGTGGAGCGACTCTACTACCGCGGAATCAACAATGCCGTCCTGGGCGCGGAGGCGAATTCCCATTTGTTCGCGATGTATCTTCGCGCGATGGCGGCGCTGCCGGCGGCGCGGCGCTCCAAGCTCTACGCCCTCGGTCCGGATCTGCTCCAGGAAGTGGTCGAGCATTTCTCCGGGGAGGAGCTGACCATCGCCGAGCCGCGAGTCTTCTATCCGCTCGCCCCGGAGATCTCCGAGCACTGGTTCCGAGTGAGCCGCCGGGTGCGCCTCGATGCCGTACTATCGCGAGATACGCGGGTCGTGCACTGGTATGCCTCCGTGCGCACGCAATCCAAGATTGCGGCCATCGACCCGAGCTATGTGCGGCGACATCGCGACCGGCAGTTGTATAGCGCGCTCGTCTGCGCGTGCATTCGCAACTTGCCGGAGGCCGCGTGAGGCGTCCTCAGGGCAATGCCACGTTCGCGGCATCGAGCTCGACTACGAGCCTGCGATAGCAGGCGTACTCGCTCGCGACCAGCAACGCGAGCACCGCGCTGAAGCCGACGATCTCGAACCAGAAGTAGTACTCGGGCACCGCGAGCAGGACACACACGAAGATCCCGAGCGTCCGGTAATTGGCCGAGAGGAGCGACCAGCGGCGAACGAGCGGCGCGAATATCCGGCGATACCGCTCGCGAACGAACGCGGCGCTGTCGGACTGCCTGTCGATGGCAGCGGCCCTGCGCGCGTGGATTTTTTCGGTGATGTCGGCCGCGGGGAAGCTCAGCCAGAGATAAAACAGCCGATGGAGAAAACCGAACAGACGGTCGACCGGCGAGCCGTGCGCGCCCCTCGCGCCGGCGCGGGAGCCGCCGCGCGCCGATGCGGCCGGCTGCGGCGGCTGCTCGGACTTCCGTCCCCAAGCCCAGAGCTCGTACTCCTGCCGCCGCGCTTCGTACGTCGCCGACTGAACCGCATGAAACATCGCGGCGACGATGACGAGGGCATATGCGCGGTCGCCAAATTTCCGTCCGAGCGCGAGCGCCAGCGCCGCATAGACGGCGAGGAACGTGGCGGTGTCGGAGATTCCGTCGAGGACTTTTCCGAAGTGCGACTGCGAATGCGTGAGACGGGCAAGCTGGCCATCGGCGCCGTCCATGATGTGCCAACCGATCATGAGGACGAAGCCGGCAACCGCGAATCGGGGGTCCTGATAGCGGTAGTAGGCAAAACCTGCCAGAACGCCGAACAGCAGGCCCGCGACAGTGAGTGCGTTCGGCGTGAGGCCCATTCTCGCGGCGAGCGGTACGAGACGGCTCGCCACAGGGTGGATGAAGTAGAAGTTGGTGATCTCCTCGATCTCGGCCGTTCGCCGCACGGGCTCGGCGCTTCCGGCTCGGGCAGGGACGCTCAAGAGGGCCCACCGCTCGGGAGTACGCGAACGAGCACGCGCGAGACCTGCGGGTGCTCGCGTCGCAGCTCGGCTTCGAGCTCGGCCACGGCGTAGCGGAGCCGCACGCCCCAGCCGGCCGATTCCGTGAAGACCACGAGCGCTCCGTCGCGCTCGACGACCCCGGTGATGCGCGCTCGAAGCGGATCGCCGAGGCGCTCGGCGAGCCAATCGCGCCACACGCTCTGCCTGGCGGCCTGATCGGCGATCCTGCCGAGCACGGGGCCGGAGCGCGCGAGCAGGCTTTTGACAGAATCGAGCTTCTTTACAGAATCCATCGCGGGACGGATTCGTGCTACTCCGCGTCTCGAACCTGGACGGTTCTTCTTGTCTCGCCGAAGCTTATTGTGCATATTCGGATCGGCCCGGAATTGCTGCCACGCTATTTAGCCGCGGAGTGTTGTTCGGGAGCTCGCAGCGGATGAGTCTCTTCATATTCAGCCAGGGTCGCGGCGGCCGCTCGCGCCAGTACGCACTCCCGCACCCTGTGGCGTGGGGCCTGCTCGGCGCCGTCGTCCTCGCGATACTCGGCGCATCGCTCGGCTTCGGCATCGAGCTCGGACAGCATAGCGAGCGGCAGCTCGTCCCGCACGAGATGGCCCGCTGGACGGACGTCCTCGCGGCGCAGAAGTCGGAGGTTGCCGAGCTCAAGGAGCGCCTGCGAGATCGGACCGATGCCCTTGCGATCCGCCTCGCCAGGCTCGATGCGCACATCGTGCGCATCGACGAGCTCGGCAAGCGCCTCGCGAGCATGGCGCACATCGACCGCAGCGAGTTCAATTTCGACGAGGAGCCGGCGGTCGGCGGCCCCGAAGGCAACGACGTGGGCGGGTCCCCGCAGGTCCCCGATCTCACGAGCTCGATCGACCAGCTCGAGCATCGCATCGAGCTGCGGGACGCGCAGCTCGCCGCGCTCGAAAACGTTCTGCTCAAGCGCAACCTCGACGCGGCCGTGCAACCGGAAGGACGACCGGTGCTGCAGGGGTACATCTCCTCGTATTTCGGCGACCGGGATGATCCGTTCACGGGCCGCGACGAGTTTCACAAGGGGGTCGACTTCGCCGGCACCCAAGGCGCATCCGTGATAGCGGTGGCCACGGGGGTCGTCACGTGGGCCGGTCCGCGCACCGGGTACGGGAACCTCGTCGAGGTCAACCACGGCAAAGGCTACGTCACGCGCTATGCGCACAATGAGCGCGTGCTCGTGACCGTGGGTCAGACGGTGACGCGTGGACAAGTCATTGCGCTCATGGGTTCGACCGGACGCTCGACTGGGCCGCACGTGCACTTCGAGGTGCTGCACGGTGGCGCGCAGGTCAACCCGCTGAAGTTCGTCCAGCGCTGAAGCTCGTGCACCGCTGACTCTCGCCGACTCTCGCCCACGGCCGGCCTTCGTCGCCGGCGCTTCTCCGGCGCGCAAGCCGCACCCGCCGACCCTTCCGCACACGCGCCCCGCACCCCGCGCCCCGCACGCGTGGCGCTTGATCCGGCCGCGCCGAGCCCACATCTGAAGGGAGAACCCTTTGGGCGGGGTCGGGTCGATTAAGTACAATGCCCGGCTTCGACGAGGAAACTCAAGTTGCTCAAGCTTCTCCAGAGCCTCTTAGGCAGCCGCAACGATCGGATGCTCCGCCGGTACGCGCACCTCGTGCGGGCTGCAAACGCACTCGAGCCACGCATCAAGGCTCTGAGCGATGCGCAGCTCAGCGCCAAGACGGCCGAGTTCCGCGAGCGGCTGAAGGGCGGAGCGACTCTCGATGAGCTGCTGCCCGAGGCGTTCGCCGCGGTACGCGAAGCCTCCGTACGCACCCTCAAATTGCGGCACTTCGACGTGCAGTTGATCGGCGGCATTGCGCTGCACCAGGGAAAGATCGCGGAGATGCGCACCGGCGAAGGCAAGACGCTCGTCGCGACGCTCCCCGCGTATCTCAATGCACTGCCCGGGGAGGGCGTGCACATCGTCACGGTCAACGAGTACCTCGCACAGCGCGATGCGGACTGGATGCGCCCGATCTACCAGTTCCTCGGGCTCACAGTCGGCGTCGTCAAGAACGCTCAGACTCCCGAGGAGAAGCGCGAGGCCTACGGGTGCGATATCACGTACGGCACCAATAACGAGCTCGGTTTCGACTATCTCCGAGACAACCTGGCGTTCCGGCTCGAGGATCGCGTGCAGCGGGCGCTCGCCTATGCCGTCGTCGACGAGGTCGATTCGATTCTCATCGACGAGGCGCGCACGCCGCTCATCATCTCCGGTCCGGCCGAGGAGAGCACCGAACTCTATCTGCGCATCAATGCGCTCGTGCCGCGCCTGACGCGCCAGAAGGACGAGGAGAGCCCAGGCGATTTCAATGTCGACGAAAAGCAGAAGCAGGCTCATCTCTCCGAGGAGGGCCACGAGAAAGTAGAGCAGCTGATGCTCGAGGCGGGGCTTTTGCGCCAGGGTGAAAGCCTCTACGACCCGGCGAACATCCGCCTGATGCATCACCTCAATGCGGCGCTGCGTGCGCACGCGCTCTACAAACGCGACGTCGAATACATCGTGCGCGGCGGCGAGGTGATCATCGTCGATGAGTTCACCGGGCGCACGATGCCGGGGCGGCGTTGGTCGGATGGCCTGCATCAGGCGATCGAGGCGAAGGAGGGCGTGCGCGTCCGCGAGGAGAACCAAACGGTCGCCTCGATCACGTTCCAGAACTATTTCCGTCTCTACAGGAAGCTCGCGGGCATGACGGGCACGGCGGACACGGAGGCGCCCGAGTTCCTGCAGATCTACGGGCTCGAAGTGGTCGTGATCCCGACCCACAAGCCGATGATCCGCAAGGACAACCCCGATTTCGTGTACCTCTCGCAGAAGGACAAGTTCAAGGCGATCATCGAGGACATCAAGGACTGCGCGGAGCGCGAGCAGCCTGTGCTCGTCGGCACCACCTCGATCGAGACCTCGGAGCTGCTCTCGGGCGTGCTGCAGAAAGAGGGCATCGCCCACGAGGTACTGAACGCGAAGCAGCACGAGCGCGAGGCGCTCATCGTCGCGCAGGCGGGCCGGCCTGCCGCGGTAACCATTGCAACAAACATGGCCGGCCGCGGCACCGACATCGTACTGGGCGGCAATCTCACCGCGGAGCTCGCCGCACTTCCGCCGGAGGCGGGGGACCCGGCGCGCGAGCAGGCAAGCACGGACTGGCAGGGGCGCCACGAGAAGGTCGTGGCGGCGAGCGGCCTGCACATCATCGGCACCGAGCGCCACGAATCCCGCCGCATCGACAACCAGCTGCGCGGCCGCTCGGGCCGCCAAGGC
>DASXNC010000057.1:0-3617 GCA_036495325.1 Steroidobacteraceae bacterium | reverse complement strand
CTTTGAAAGCATCGCGCCACTCCCCGTGCGTGATGATGTAGAGCTCGTCGTTCTGCATGGCACGCAGCACGCGATCGCCGACAGCCCGCGGGTCCATCCAAAGGGGAGAAGGCTGCCGCTTCGAGAGCTGAGCCTCCGCTTCCGCAAAGCCGCTCGATCCTTTGAAGCGGCTCGGGCGGTTCTGGCCCGACTCGTGGATGTTGGTGCGGATCGGCCCGGGGCAGAGCACGGAGGCGCCGATGCGATCCGGCGCGAGATCGTCGCGGATGCATTCGGTGAGCGCGATCACCGCGGCCTTGCCAGCTGCATAGATCGCAAAGAACGAGGGCATCCAGACGAGGCCGGCGAGCGATGCGGTGTTGACCACATGACCGCCTTCCCCATGGGCCCGGATGCGCGGGACGAACGTCTGGATGCCGTTCACCACGCCGCCGAGATTGACGCCGAGCCCGAAATCCCAGTCGTCGTAGGTCGCGCGGCGCAGCGGTCCCTCGATGCCGACGCCCGCATTGTTGACGACGACGTGCACCTTGCCGAAGCGCCGCTCGGTCTCATCGGCTGCGCGCGCCACCGCGGCGCGGTCGCTCACGTCGACCGCGATCCCGTGCACGCGTTCCTTCGAGCCGCGACCCTGGAGGCGCGCGAGCGCCACATCGAGGTGATCCTGGCGCAGATCGCCGATGGCGACACGCATTCCGGCATCGAGGAATGCCTCGACGATGCCGAGGCCGATGCCGCTCGCGCCTCCGGTCACGAAGGCCACCTTGTCGCGAAAGTCTTTCATGCGCGTACTCCGGAAGCGGGTCTCACTCGATTCTCTGGGCGCTCGCCGGGAGTGTCAACGCGCGCCGCCCGGTGGACGCGCGCGCCGAGCGATTGACAGCTCGAAACCCCGCGCCTAACGTGCCCGAGCACGCCGAAGCGCGCGTGGCCGCGCACCAACGAGGATCCCCAAATGCCGGGCAGCACCGAGCGCATTCTGACGACGCACGTCGGCAGTCTTCCCCGTCCGCAGGACGTGGTCGATCTGCTCTTTGCCGAGGATCGCGAAGAGCCGTACGACCATGCGCGCTTCGAGGCCGTCATGCGCCGCGGCGTGCTCGATGTCGTGCGCAAGCAGGCGGAGGTCGGGCTCGACTCGGTGAGCGACGGCGAGACGAGCAAGATCAGCTACGCCACCTACATCCGCCACCGGCTCACGGGATTCGAGGGCGACTCGGCGCGGCCCACGCCGAAGGACCTCGAGGATTTTCCGGAATACCGCGACAGGCTCGTGAAGGCCGGGCACTCGGCGACCTACAAGCGGCCGGTGTGCCGCGGGCCGATCACTGTTCGCGATCTCTCGGGCCTCAAGCGGGATATCGCGAATATCAAAGCGGCGCTTTCCGAGACGAAGCTGGCCGACGGCTTCATGAATGCAGCTTCGCCCGGCACGATCGCGGTGTTCCAACCGAACGAGTACTACAGGACGTACGAGGAGTATCTCGGCGCGCTTGCCGAAGCGATGCGCAGCGAGTACGAGATGATCGCGCGGGCGGGACTCGCGCTGCAGCTCGACTGCCCGGATCTCGCGATGGGACGGCACAGCCGCTTCAAGCACCTTTCGGACGAGGAGTTTCTGCGCTGCGCGGAGCTGCAGGTCGAGGCGCTCAACCACGCAATCGCGAATATCCCGGCCGAGCGCGTGCGTCTGCACGTGTGCTGGGGCAACTACGAGGGCTCGCACGTCCACGACATGGACTGCCGCCGAATCTTCCCGATCGTGCTCAAGGCGAAGGCGGGGACACTGCTCATCGAGGGCGCGAACCCGCGCCACGAGCACGAGTGGGACGTGTGGAAGACCCTCCGCCTGCCCGACGACAAGGTCATCGCCCCGGGAGTCATTGGCTCGAACACCAACTACGTCGAGCATCCGGAGGTCGTCGCGCAGCGCATCGAGCGCTACGCGAGCGTGGTCGGCCGCGAGCGCGTCATCGCGGGGACTGACTGCGGATTCGGAACCTTTGCGGGGTTCGGCGCGGTGTTCCCGCCGTTCTGCTGGATGAAGCTGCAATCGCTCGTCGAGGGTGCGCGGCTTGCGACCCGAAGACTCTGGCCCCGCGCAGGCGCGCGGCATGCCGCACCTGGAGCACATTCATGACCGACAATCTGTTTGATCGCGGCCTTGCGGCTCGCAAGGCGGTTCTTGGCAGCGATTACGTCGAGAAATCGCTCGCGCAGGCGGATGAGTTCACTCGGCCGCTGCAGGAGCTCGTGACGGAGTACTGCTGGGGCGCCATTTGGACTCGCGAGGGCCTGCCGCGCAAGACTCGCAGCCTTCTCAATATCGCGATGCTCACGGCGCTCAACCGTCAACACGAGCTCAAGCTTCATGTGATGGGCGCACTGCGCAACGGGTGCACCCAGCAGGAGATCCAAGAAGCGCTGCTGCAGGCGACGATCTACGCCGGGGTTCCCGCGGGAGTCGAGGCGTTCCGCACGGCACGCGAGGCGCTCACCGAGTATCAGCGTTCCGCTGGGGCGAAGTGAGCGTCGCGTGAGCGATCCGATCGGCTTCGTCGGCCTCGGCAACATGGGCGGGCCGATGGCTCAACGCCTGCTCGAGGCCGGATATGCGCTGGCGATCTACGACACGCGCGATGAGGCGGCCGCCCCGCTTGCCGCGCGTGGTGCTCGCCTCGCCTCGTCCGCCGCCGAGGTGGGCTCGCTCGCGGAGACCGTCCTGGTGAGTCTGCCGACGCCCGATATCGTGCGAGCCGTCGCCCTCGGACCGAACGGCGTCGCCGAGGGTAAGCGCGTGCGCCGGCTGGTCGATCTCTCCACTTCCGGACCGCGCATGGCGGCGGAAATCGCCCGAGAGCTCCTTACACGGGAGATCGCGCTCATCGATTCGCCCGTCAGCGGCGGGGTTGCGGGCGCACGGGCGGGTACGCTCGCCGTCATGACCGCCTGCGCGCGCGCCGAATTCGAGCGGCTGCGGCCGCTGCTCGGCGTGATCGGCAAGCCTTTCTACGTCGGGGAGCGACCGGGGCTCGGGCAGATGATGAAGCTCGTGAACAATCTGCTCTCGGGCGCGGCGCTTGCCATCACCTCCGAGGCCATGCTGCTCGGAGCCAAGGCCGGACTCGACCCGGACACGATGGTCGAGGTGCTCAATGCGGGCAGCGGGCGCAACAGCGCTACCCAGGACAAATTTCCACGGGCGATCCTGCCGCGAAAGTTCGATGCGGGCTTCGCCACCAGGCTCATGTACAAGGATTTGAAGCTCTGCCTGGAGGAGGCTGAAGCGCTCGGGCTCACGCTTTGGGTCGCTTCCGCAGTGCGCCAGCTGTGGCATGCGACTGCGAGCGAGATCGGGCCGGACCGGGATTTCACGACGATCATGCAATACGTCGAGCGGGCCGCCGGCGCGGCCGGCGTCGAGGTCCGCGGCCGCGGCGCAGGCAGCTGACGCAGCGGCGATTCAGGCGCTCAGGCGCGGTTCAGCGGACGCTCGAAGACGGGGGTGGCGCCGAGGCGCCGGGCACGCGGAACGCGATCTCGCGGCCCTCCGCCGTCACGAAGCCGTTGACGAAGCCGCCGTCCGCCCCGTCCTTGCGCGGGTTGTAGCGCACTTT
>DASXNC010000056.1:0-5101 GCA_036495325.1 Steroidobacteraceae bacterium | reverse complement strand
CTCGCGAGCCGGGCGCGCCGGCTCTCGAGAACCTGGGCCCGGAGCAAGGCAGAGCAACTGCCGTGCCGCGCCTGCCGCGAAGAAGCTGCGAGCGTCCGGCGCGAGCGCATCACTGATGTTCGAGCGGTGCGGAGGCGCCGTGTACAATAGACCTCCCCCCGCAGGTCCGTCACCTGGAGTCTAACGTATGAGCTTCACACTGCCTTCGCTGCCCTTCTCCGTGAGCGCATTGGCCTCGCGCGGCATGTCTCAAGAGACATTGGAGCTCCATCACGGCAAGCACCACAATGCGTACGTCACCGCGCTCAACGGTCTCGTGGAGAAGAACGATTCGCTGAAGGGCAAGTCCCTCGAGGAGATCATCAAGCTCTCCGCCGACAAGCCGGATCTTCAGCCCGTATTCAACAACGCCGGACAGCACTGGAATCACAGTGTCTTCTGGGAGTCGCTCTCCCCGAGCGGCGGCACGGTACCGGGCTCGCTCGAGCGCAAGCTCGCGGAGGATTTCGGCAGCGTCGAGAAGTTCAAGGAAACCTTCAAGGCGGCCGCGGTGGGGCAGTTCGGCTCCGGCTGGGCGTGGCTCGTTCTCGCCAAGGATGGCCGACTCAAGGTCACGAAGACCGCCAATGCCGGATCACCGCTCGCAACCGGCGAAGGCAAGGTGCTGCTCGTGCTCGATGTCTGGGAGCACGCCTATTACGTCGACTTCCGTAATCGTCGGCCGGATTTCACCGACAATTTTCTGGCGAAACTCGCGAATTTCGAGAACGCCGCCGCGAAGCTTCAAAAGGCCTGACGCTCAGAACCTCAGGATCGCGGCCGCCGGCGTGCGGCCCGGGACCCTCTCGGACGGCACGGCGAAAACCGCGCCGCCCTTGAGGTACGTCTCGAGCGCCGCGCGATTGAGAAGGTCCTCGTCGCCGGGCTGCGGACTCGAATGCGTCTCGGCAGTGAGGCTCGCGTCATCGAGGCGTCCCCACGCTTGGCGGTCGAGCGCAATGAACAGCGAATCGATACGCCCCGCACTCGCCGCCGGCACCACGTCCGCGACTCGATCGAGGGCGCGCATGGCCGTGCGCCCCGCCCCCTGCCGACCCGCCAGCTCCTCGAACCTGGCACGCGCCTCGTGCTCCGGGCGCACGAAGCGCGGCTCGACGAGCTTCCATGCTTTCTCGTGCAGCTCCTCAAGGCGCAAGCCCTGCGGATTGCCGGCGACGCCGCCTTCGGCAAGGTGTGGGTAGGTGTTCGCCGCCCGATAGAGTGGCCACAGGTACTCGACGCCGGCGAGCACGAGCGGTGCGCGCTCCTCGCGCAGCATTTCGTGCAGCGCCGCATCGAGTGTGCGGAAGTACTCGATGATCGGGTCGTTGGGGTCGTCGGTGCCGACGCTCTGGCCATGAAACACGTCGGGCCGCGAGCCTCGATGATGCGGCGCACGCCCCTCGAATCGCAGCTCCGGCCGCTTCACTCCGAGATTGAGCGCGCTCGCGAGACTCTCCGGCATGTTCGCCAGTTGCACTTGCTCGAGCATGTAGCGCGAGCCGCGATAGAGTCGCGGCGCCTTTTGCGCGAGCGCGAGCAGATAGAAGCGTCCGTCGCCCTCGGTAAGCGCAAACAGCGCCTTCAAATCGAAGCGCGGCCCGACGACGACCGACTCGGCGAGCTCGATCGGCAGCCGGTAGCGTGCGAGCCAGCCGGGGCTCGCGAAGAGCGCGACGCCGAGTGCGCGATGCTCCCAGAACAGCGGATCATCGAGCAGAGCGCGCGCTGGATCGAGAGTGTCATCGAGCTCCGGTCGGCGCAGCCCGAGCCTGCTCAGACGTTCCGCGGCCCGCCGGAGCAGATTGCGCAGCCGGATCGCGTCCTGCTGTGCTTCGCGGCCCGCGCGGTGGGGCGAGAAATGGATCGAGACGCACGCCGCGGCGCGATGCCCCGCGAGCGCCTCGAGCTCGGCTTTCGTAAGCGGGTCGAAGAAGGCTTCCATACGCGTGCTTCTCAACGCAAGTTGTGCACCCGGGCCGCGAGGGCGCTGCGAGCGCCTGCACCCGTGCCTCGACGGCCTATACAATCACCGGCGTGACGAGACCCGAGCCTTCAACGCCGCGCGTGCCCGATGAGCAATCCCGGCACGGCGCCGCGATGCCGCTGCCGCTCGCGCTGCGCACGCTCTCGCGTCTGCCGTGGCCGATGTTGTACGGCTCGGCCGCGTGCCTCGCTTTTCTCGCGCACCGAGTGCTGCGTTATCGGCTCGAGGTGGTACGCGACAACGTGCGCGGATCATTTCCCGATCTCGATGCGCGCGCCCGGCGGCGCATCGTGCGCGGCTACTATGGAAGGCTCGGCGAGCTCGCCGCCGAAGTGGTGAAATCGGCGACGCTCGCGCCGCACGAGCTCGAGGAGAGGGTGGCGCTGCGCAATCTCGCCTGCGTGCGGAGCGAGCTCGAAGCCGGACGGTCCGTACTGATCGTGGCCGCACATCAATGCAACTGGGAGTGGATGCTCCTTACCATGTCGCTGAAGCTCGGCTTTCCGCTCGCGGCGGCGTACAAGCCGCTGCACGACACGCGCGGGGAGCGCTGGATGCGGCTTCTGCGCACTCGCTTCGGCGGCACGCTGATCCCGGCCAAGGAGTTGCTGGGCCATTTGATCAGAAGCCGCTCTCCGCAGGCGGTCGCCATGGTCGCCGACCAGGAACCCGTCACGAGCGATTTCAAGTGGTGGACACGATTCCTCGGTCGTCCCACCGCGTTCTACATGGGGCCGGAGAAGATCGCCCAGGCGACCCGGAATGCGGTCGTGTTCGCCGCGGCGCGCCGCATCGCGCGCGGCCGCTACGAGGTGGCATTCGAGCCGCTCGCGTCCGCTCGCGCTACGCTCGAGCCAGGAGAGATTACCGAGCGTTACGCGCGCCTGGTCGAAGCGCAGATCCTCGCAAGCCCCGAAGATTGGACTTGGTCGCACCGGCGCTGGAAACTCAAACGCCCGCTGTACGGCGCGGGCGCAAGCGCCCTCGACGCCGGATCGCTCTGACGAGCCGGCAATCGGGGCGAGCGCCGCCCCGCGAAGCCGCTACGGTAGCGCCGCCGCTACTGAGAACCCGGCGGCTGCCCACCCGGAGGAGGTGTGCCACCCGGAGGAGGCGTGGCCCCGCCCGGAGGAGGAGGCGTGGCGCCGCCCGGAGGCGCACCGCCCGGTGCGGTGCTCGGCGGCGCGCCGGGCTCGGTAGTATTCGGCGCGTTCGGCGAAGCGTTCGGCTCCTGATTTGCGGGCGGATTCGCCGCGGGAGGCGGATTCGCGTTTTGGTCGGCTGGTGGTGAGGACTGCTGTGAGCAGCCGACCGCCATCATCAGCGCCGCGACCGAGAGCAAGACCAAGCTGCGTTTCATGTAAGCACCCCTCATGTGCCGATTCACGAGGGGGATCCGGGTAACAAGAAGGGTGCCCGCGGTACACTCACGCGATGCGACGCCCTAACCTCCGTGTGGACCCCCGTGCGCGCGCGGCCTTGCTCGTTTCTGCTGCCGCGCTGCCGATTCTCGTGGCGCTCGCCTGGGCGCATGAAAGCGCTACCCGGGCAGCTGGCGCGCTGGTTCCCGGCGTGGCCTCTGCCGCGGCCGCGGCCGAGCCCGAGACCCGCAAAAGCGCGCCGCCGGGGTCTCGAGCGCCGCTGGTTCATATGCCGCCGACTGAAGCGCGCGTGGTCGCCGAAGCGAAGCCGAGCGACTGGCGTCCGCTCGATCCGCAGAACACGCTGTACTTGCAGCTGCCTGCCGGCCGAGTCGTCATCGAGCTCGCGCCGCGCTTTGCGCCGCAGTATGTCGCCAACATCAAGAAGCTCGTGCGCGACCATTATTTTGACGGCCTCGCGATCGAGCGGGTCCAGGACAACTTCGTCGTGCAGTGGGGCGATCCCGATCACTCGCGTTCGCTCGGCACCGCGGAGAAGACGCTCCCGGCAGAGTTCATCGTTTCCTCGAAAGACGTTCCGTTCACCCCGCTGCCGGACCCGGATACGTATGCGCCCGAGGTCGGATTTGCGGGAGAGTTCCCCGCGGCGCGCGACCCTAAGATCGGCCGCGAGTGGCTGGTCCACTGCTACGGCATGGTCGGCGCTGGCCGCGATGACGATGTAGAGAGCGGCAACGGCAGCGAGATTTACGCCGTGATCGGCCACGCTCCGCGGCAGCTCGATCGCAATGTCGCGCTCGTCGGACGCGTCGTCGAGGGGATGGAGCGGCTCTCGTCTCTGCCACGCGGCTCGGGACAGCTCGGCTTCTATACGTCCCGAGAGCGCCGGGTGCCGATCGAGTCGATCCGCCTCGCCGCCGATGTACCACCGGACCAGCGTTCCCATCTCGAGGTCCTTCGAACGGACACGCGCACGTTCGCTGCACTCATCGAGGCGCGGCGCAACCGGCGCGACTCCTGGTACAAGGTACCGGCAGGACGCATCGACGTGTGCAACGTGCCGATTCCGGCGCGCGCCGCGCGCTGATCAGCGGAGGCGCGGGCTCAGCGCAAGCGACCGCGCGGCCCAACCCTTGGCGGGCCGAATTGCCGGTATGGACGGAACGGCGCCGGCTGGAACATCTGTTGGCGAGCTCTGGGACGGCCGAACTCTTGGCGGCCGCCGAAGTTCGGCTGCCGCATCTGCTGCCGCTCACCCATCCCACGTTGCGGCATCGGCTGCATCTGACGCCGCTCGAATGCATGCTGCCGCGCCTGCTGCAACATTTGCTGCCGTTCGGCGGGAGTTGCGGCCTGCCAGCGTTGGCGCAACGCTTGCCGGCGCTGCGGCGGCAGGCTCTGGAACTTGCGGAAATTCTCGCGCACGTCGCGCTGCCGATCGGGTGGAAGCGAGCGGAACTGCTCCCAGCGCTGCCGCAACTGCTGCCGCTCGGCCGGCGGCAGCGCCTGCCAGCGCTGGAATCGCTGCCGGGCAGCTCCGCGCTGCTCGGGCGTCATGTGGACCCAGCGGTTGCTGCCGTTCGCGAGTGCCTGTTGACGCTGCGCGGGCAGGCTCTCCCACTTGCCCGAGAAACTCGACAGGAGCCGCTGCTGATCGGGCGAAAGCGAGGTCCACGGAACAGGCGCAGCGCTC
>DASXNC010000055.1:0-1622 GCA_036495325.1 Steroidobacteraceae bacterium | reverse complement strand
CAATCGCCGGCGCGACCTGCTCGGCGAACAGGGTCAGCGATTTGAGAGCATCCTCGTAGCTGATCGTGCCAAAGATGAAATGGCACAGGAACAGCGTCGCGCGCGCCTCCGCTGCCTGCTGAGCAAGGAACTCACGCACGGTGCGCGGTGAGCCCGCGCAGCAGAGGCGGCGCTCCGCGAGACCGTCCCACTCCCACGGAAATTCGAACGGAAACGGGATGCCGCGCTCGTCCCAGAGCGCCGAGAACGACTTGCGCCAGCGCGGGAAGGCCGCGCGCGCGATGCGATTGGCCTCCTCGTCCGTCTCCGCGACGACGATGTGGCGCGCGAGCCCGAGGAAGGGCAGCTCCGCCTCGGCGCGGCCGAGGTTCGCCCACTCCTCGCGATAGCGATCGAGTGTCCGCCGGGCGACCCCGGCCGGCAGGAGCGAGACGACATTGACGCTGTTCGCGGCTGCCCACACGGCCGACTCCGGATTACCGATGCCGTACCAGAGCGGCGGCCGCGGCTTCTGATACGGCCGCAGCACCATCGGAAAATCCTGGACGCGAAAGTACTTGCCGCTGAAGTTCACGCGCTCCGAGGTGAGCGCCTGCAGCAGGATGTCGCGCGCCTCGGCGTAGCGCTCGGGAACCGTCGCGGGATCCACGTCATACAGCACTTGCTCCGGCCACACCGCCCCACGGCCGATCCCGAGCTGCAGCCGGCCGTGGCTCAGCTGATCGAGCATGCAGGCTTCCTCGGCGAGGCGCATCGGATGATAGAGCGCCGCAACGTACACCATCGGCCCGAGCTTCAGGCGCTTGGTGCGCTGCGCGACTGCTGACAGATAGACGTTGGGTGAGGGCGCAAGACCGAGCGGAGTGCCGTGATGCTCCGCGACGTGATAGGAATAAAAGCCGAGACGATCGGCGGCCTCGATCAGATCGAGCCGCACGGCGTACTGATCCGCCGGAGCGAGCCCGCTCGCATCGACGTGATCCATGATCCCGAACTTCATTCCTAGGCGGTCAGCTGGACGCCCCGCAGCTCGCGCCACCAGCGCAGCACCTGCGCCTCGAGCGTCGGGGCGTCGAGACCCGCCGCTACGAGGCAGTCCTCACGCGAGCCGTGCTCGATGAAGCGATCCGGGATTCCGCAATGCAAGATCGGCAGCGACACGCCGGAGGCGGCGAGACACTCGGCGACCGCGCTGCCGGCGCCGCCTGCGACGACGTTCTCTTCGAGCGTGACAATCGCAGAGTGCTTGCCCGCGATCGAGAGGACCGTCTTCTCGTCGAGCGGTTTTACGAAGCGCATGTTGACGAGCGTCATGTCGTGGCGGTCGGCGATGTACTGGCCCGCCGCGACCATCGTGCCGAACGCGAGGATGGCGATGCCGTGCCGGCCGGTCCGCTTGAGTTGCGCGCGCCCGATCGGCAGTGCGGTCATTTCCTTTGCGAGCGGCACACCGGGGCCTGCACCGCGGGGGTAGCGCACGGCTGCGGGCTGCTCGAGGGTGGTGGCGGTGTAGAGCATCTGGCGGCACTCGTTCTCATCGGCCGGTGCCATCACCACCACATTGGGCAGGCAGCGCAGGTAAGTGAGGTCAAAGGCCCCCTGGTGGGTGGCCCCATCCCCCC
>DASXNC010000054.1:0-6700 GCA_036495325.1 Steroidobacteraceae bacterium | reverse complement strand
TGCACAGCCGTCAGATCCCACGCCTCGTCGGCCGCCGCGACGAGCGCGCCAGGAGGCGAGAACGTGTGGTGGACGACGAGTCCCGGTGGGAAGTGTGCCGGCGTCAAGGAGGATGCGCCGATACCGACATACGTGGTGCCGCCGTTTTCGAGCTTCGCTACGGCGATCTGCGCCGTGTGCTCGACGCCGTCGCGTGTATATCGAACGGTGATCGTCTTCCCCGGAATCGTGGGCATGTAGCGGAGCATGTCCGTAAAGTCGCGCACGCGCCGATCATCGACCGCGAGCACGCGATCACCCGAACGCAGACCCGCGCGAGCTGCGGGGCTGTTCGGCAACACCTTGCCAATGACAGGCGGAGTCACGTACCCCTGCATCTCGAAGCCGAGGACGCCGAGCAGATTCGACAGCTCCGCGAGGCGCTTGCGCTGGGCCGGATCGGTGACCAGGGTCACAGTGCGGTTGGCGCCGTCTGGCGCGCGCACGGTGAGTCGCGTACTGCCATGCGACAGCACCGAGTCGAGCAGGCCGAATAGAACGTCCCGTTGGTCGGAGATCGGCTTGCTGTCGATCGCCGTGATCTCATCCCCGCTCGCCAGCCCCGCGCTCGCCGCGGGCGATGATGCGGTGACCTCGCTCACGACCGCCCGCACGCTCGTGGTGCCGTTCACCCACAGCATTCCCCACAGCACGAGGATGGCGAACAGGATGTTGAATCCGGGGCCGGCAAGGAGGACGAGAATGCGCTGCCATGGCGGTCGGCGCATGTAGGAGCGCGGCAGATCTTCCGGCGGGACCGGACCCTCGCGCTCATCGAGCATCTTCACGTAGCCGCCCATCGGGATGGGTGCAAGCACGATCTCGGTGCGATCCCGGCCCACCTCCTTGCGCAACAGCGGGGTGCCGAACCCGATCGAGAACCGGAGCACCTTGAAGCCGAGCCGCCGAGCGACCCAGAAGTGGCCGAACTCGTGCACGATGACCAGAAAGCCAACGGCGACGATGTACCACAGGACATACCAGATCACGCTCATTTAACCGAAAACTCCGTTCCTCGGCGGCCAGCGGTCACTCTATCCCATCGCAGGCGGCGCGCAACGTGACCGGCGCGAGCCGAGCCTCGGCTGCCGCGTCGAGCAGACGAGGCAGCACCTCGAGAATCACTGGGCTGCCAGCGCGAGAGCGTGCTCCGCCGCCGTCGTGCAGCAGCAGGATGTCTCCACCCGCGAGGCCGCGCGAAAGCCTGGCGAGCACGGCTCCCGCATCCCGGCTCAGCGTATCCAGACCGCGACGCGTCCAGCTCGCAAGCCTCAGGCCCAGCCGTGCGAGCTCGGGCTCGAGGAGCGGGCTGCGCAGGCCCGCCGGCGCGCGGAAGAACCGCGGCGCCGCTCCGCACACCTCGAGGATCGTCGCCTGCGCCTCGGTGACCTCGCGCGCAAGCGCGCCCGAGGGCAGGAGCGAGAACTGCCGAAGGTGTCGCTGACTATGATTCTCGACAGCATGCCCGCGGCGCACGATCTCGCGCGCAAGGTCGGCATGACGCGCGACCCGCTCCCCGATGCAGAAGAACGTCGCCCGCGCGCCGCGTTCGGCGAGCCGCTCGAGCACCCGCGGCGTCACCTCCGGATCGGGTCCGTCATCGATCGTGAGCGCGATTGAGCCGCGCGCCGCCGCGCTCGCCGGCAGCCGGTTGAGATTCGGCCCGAGCCAGCTGCTTCGCGGCGCGAGCCCACACCCGGCGAGGACGAGATGATCGGCGATCACCGCACCGGCGACCCAGGGCCACGCGCTCGGCGCTGCGACGAGTGATCCGGCGGCCGTAACGTGCAGGAGCGCCGAAGCCTTCATGAGCGGCGATGGCAGCAGGCGCTGCAGCAGGGGCAGTGGGGGCCGCGCGGGCATCATTCGCAAACGATGATACTGCATGAGCGACTTACTGCCGCGGAAGCGGCTCCTCAGCGGAGAAATGCGTAGCGCTCATCGCGCGCGAGCGCCTCGAGCTGGTGAGGCTCGTCTACGTCGAAAGCGAGTCCCGGCCGTCGCACCAGCGTAAAGGCAAGGCCGGCGGCGCGCGCCTCCGCCTCGTGCGCGGCGAGACTTTCGGGTCCGAACCGCATGGCCAACCCGTGTCCGAGCGGGAACGCGAGAGCGTTGGTGCCGGTGTGCTTCCAATCGGGCGCCGCCACCACGCCCCCGGCCCGGCTCGCCTCGAGGAGCGCGCCGATTTCCTCCGGCGTGACGAACGGCAGGTCCGCGGCGAGGACCAGCAGCACGTCGGTGCCGGCCGCGCGCCGCGCGAGCGCCGCGCGCGCAAGCGCGGCATTCAACTCCTCGCCCGAATCCGCAAGGTGATCCGCAGGCCGCGGCACGAGCTCACGATCGATCGTGAGCACGCTCAACCGCGCCATGCCCCCCGCAGAGGCGGCGGCGTCGATGACATGCGCCAGCATGGCGCGGATCAGCACGAGACGCTCGGAGTCGGCGAGCGCCCCGGCGAGACGGCTCTTGCCGCGCGCGAGGTCTTTGAGCGGCACGACGCCCTCGATGCGCACCGGGCGCCTCAGCGAAACAGGTCTTCGGACTTCGGTCGCCGCAGCACCCCTGCGCCGGAGGCGGCCGCCTGCCAATCGAGCCCGCGGACGAGCACGACCGGGGTGCCCTCGGCCGCCTCGCCCATCGCGAGCGCCGCCCCGGCCGCGATTGCATCTGCGAACGCCACCTCCGTCACCTCGAGCGCCCGTCCCTCGCGATCGCGCTCGCCACGGCGGTCGATGAGCGAGGGAATACCGGCGCTGCCGAGCGCGACGTTGAGCACGCCGCGCCGCCATGGCCGCCCGAAACTGTCGCTCACGATTACTCCCACAGACACTCCAAGCCGCCTCGTCAAACTCTCGCGCAGCACCGCCGCCGATCCATCGGGGTCGCGAGGCAGAAGCAGGACTCGCTCCCGCACGGCATCGCCCGCACGCGCGGGCGGCACGTTCGAGCGATCGACGCCTGCATTCGCCATCACGAACCCGAGTCGATGCCGCACGATGAGTACATTCGGCACCGCGCGCACGATCTCCTCCGATTCCCCGAGGATCACCTCGACGACGCGCGGGTCCTTGCGCGTCGCCTCCGCGAGCCGCCGCGCCTCGCTCGAGGGCACGACGGTCGCCAGATCGACCGTGCGCCCTTCGGCTTTCGAGACGATCTTCTGAGCGACGACGAGCACGTCGCGATCGTGCAGCACGCATCCCGACGCTTGCAGGGCATCCGCGATGCAGCTCGCAAGATCGGCACCGGCCTCGATCTCGGGAATCCCTGCAAGCGCATTGAAACTGACGGGCGGCATCGTTGCGCTCGCATTATCGCAAAGCAGCGAGCCGTGTCGCCAATCGCCAACGCCTCGCGGGGCCGCCCGCCCGCCCGTGCAGCGTGTCAACCAAACAAATGCTCGAGCGCTTTGGCTTTGACAGCACGATCTCGAACGGTCTCGATCTTACGCCGAGCTTTCAAACGAGGTATCGCACATGAATGTCAAATGGATGCGGTGGGCCGCGTGCGGCATTGCGCTCGCGAGTCTCGCGGCGTGCGGTGGCGGCTCCGGAAGTGCAGACCCGGCCGGGTCCGGCTCGGACATCACGCCGACGGCACAAGCCGGCAACGTCGCGCTCATGCTGAGCGATGCGCCGGCGCAGGACTGGGCGCTCGTCGGTGTGAAGGTAGAGAGCATCGCGCTCGTGCCGCAAGGCGGCGGCAACGACGTCACCGTGTATTCGGTGAGCGCCGCATCGGCGCCTTATGTCAACCTCGTCGAGCTCGACCAGCTGAGCGAGATTCTCGGCAACGTGTCCGTCCCGGTCGGCACCTACACGGGCGCCGTCATCACGGTCGGAGGCAATCCGGGCGATGTGCTCCTCACCACCTCCGCCGATCCCGAGACCGGCTTCGCCGGCGCCCCGAGCACGTCGATCTCCTCGCAAGACATTCAGATCCAGCACAGTGAGGGCTCGAACGGCAATTTGACCGTGCCGATCAACGTGACGTTCGATGCGCCGCTGACGGTCACCGCGAACTCGAGCAATGCGCTCGATCTCGAGTTCGACCTCTCGAATCCCGCGTTCATCATTGCGCACCAGCCGCCGGCAGCGGGCACGCTCATCTGGGCCGTCAATTTCCGCGGCCCCGTGCGCCATCACCCGATCCGCGACGTGGCGCGGCTTACCTTGCGCCAGCTCTACGGCGACGTCACGGCGGTTGCCTCTGACGGCAGCTCACTCACGGTCAACCGCGTGTTCCGTGCGTGGCCGATCGCGACTCCCGAGACGGCCGTTGCGACGCAGCAGTCGCTCACGATCGACGTGGACAGCCAGAACGGCACGCTCTTCTACGATGTGGACACCAAGAGCGGGCCGAGCAAGATCATGAGCTTCGCGAATCTTCCCGGCCTCGCGGCCAGCGCATACGTGCGCATCCAGGCGCGCTACGAGGAGAACGGGACGCTCACGGCGACGCGTGTTTGGGTGAGCAGCACGTTCAACAGCGTCTGGGTGAGCCCGGAGGGCCACGTGCTCGACGTCGATGCCAATCCGTCCGGCACGAGCAGCATCACGGTCACCGATGAGGCGGGCCGGCCGGTGATGGTGGACATCTCGAGTTCCACCAACTTCTATTTCCACGGCGACACCACGGCGATCGGCACCGGTCCCGCGTTCCTCGCGAACATGGTCCGCGGCTTCAAGGTGCACGTGATGGACGTGGTCGATCCGCTCGCGACGCCGCTCGTCGCTGCGGACCTGGACATCGAGACCGCGGAGTACTCCGGCGCGCTGTCGAACGTCGATGCGACGCAGTTCACTTACACGCATGATTTCGTGCGCGCCTCGGACGACTACCAGCAGACGCTGCCGTACATTTCCTCATCCACGTCGAACGGCAGCGACGGCAGCGGCAACGCGATCACGGGCTTCAAATACTGGCCCTTCGCTTATCCGACGCTCGTCACGAGCGGCAGCAGCGCGATTCAGAGCTTCGGGCAGGCGACGACCGGGCTCACGGGCCTGACCGCGTACGGATTCACCGATGCGACGTGGGGCGATCCTTCGAACACGACCGGCTGGTCGGCTCCCTGGGTCGACCTCGTGCCCGCGCCTCTGCCGCTCGCCGCGGTGGCGACTGGACTCTCCAACGACCAGTTCACGGCCACGGCCGCAGCTCAGACGTACACGGTCGAGGTGGGAACGATGTCCGGCTCGGCGACGCTCGTGTATCAGGTCGACCGCATGGGCGGCATCGTCAGCGTGAGTCCGATCGACATCACGACCGCAAGCGGCCTGTCGACATTCACCCAGGCGCTCGTTGCAGGCACACCGGTGAAGGTCTTCGGGGTGCCGCAGCCGAATGCCACTCTGCAGGCGTACGTCGTCATGTACTTCACGGGCGATCTGATGCCGATGCAGTAGAGTCCGGCGAGCGCATCGCGTTACCATCGCCGGCGTCGGCCTCGAATCGAGGGACTCCGCCATGCCCGCCACGCTCGATCAGTATCGCGACCTCCTCACGCAGAAGAAGCCGATCGCCGCGCTTGCGACGGTCATGCAGGACGGCACGCCGCAGGTGACGCCGGTCTGGTTCGACTTCGACGGAGCGCGGCTTCGCGTCAACACCGCGAAGGGGCGTGTGAAGGCGCGGAACATGCAGGAAGGCTCGCGCGTCGCACTGATGATCGTCGATCCGGACAACCCTTATCGGTACGTTCAGGTGCGCGGGCGAGTGGCCGTCGCGACGGAAAACGGGGCCGACGAGCATATCGACGCGCTCGCGAAGAAATATCTCGGGCAGAGCCGCTATCCGTTCCGCCAGCCGGGCGAGGTGCGCATCCGCTACGAGATCGAGCCGCTTGCGGTGCAGGGCATAAGCTGAGCGCGGAGCGGCCATGCTCCGCATCGGCTACAAGGCCTCCGCCGAGCAGTTCGGGCCGCGAGAGCTCCTCGAGTTCGGTGAGCTCGCCGAACGCCTGGGGTATGACTCCGTCTTCGTGAGCGATCACTTCCAGCCGTGGCGGCACACTGGCGGTCATGCGCCCTTCTCACTCGCATGGCTCGGCGCGCTCGGAGCACGCACCTCGCGGATACTCCTCGGCACGAGCGTGCTCACTCCGACTTTCCGCTATCAGCCTGCGATCATCGCTCAGGCGTTCGCGACGCTCGGGTCGCTTTATCCGCGCCGCGTGATTCTCGGTCTCGGCAGCGGCGAGGCGCTCAACGAGACCCCGGCGACCGCGCTCGCCTGGCCCGAGCCGCGCGAGCGCACGCGTCGGCTGCGCGAAGCGCTCGCGCTGATCGAGCGGCTCTGGAGCGAGGAGCGCGTGAGCTTCGATGGGGAGTACTACCGCACCGACCACGCGACGATCTACGACAAGCCCTCCGATCCGGTGCCGATCTACATCGCCGCGGCGGGACCTGTCGTCGCGAAGCTCGCCGGCGCTCGCGCCGCGGGATTGATCTCGACGAGCGGGAAGCCGCTCGAGCTCTATCGCGAGACGCTGCTCCCGGCGCTCGTCGAAGGATTGGCGGAGTCGCGCCGGCCACCCGATGCGGTCGAGCAAATGATCGAGATGAAGGTGTCCTTCGACACCGATCGCACACGCGCGCTGGAAGACACTCGCTGGTGGAGCGCCCTAGCCCTTAGCGGGCCCGACCGCGACGTGCACGAT
>DASXNC010000053.1:0-2615 GCA_036495325.1 Steroidobacteraceae bacterium | reverse complement strand
AGCAGACCGTCGTAATCGATCTCGAGTTGCCGGTCGATTGTGCGCGCGCGGCGCTCACGGACGAGGTGGCCGACACGCTCGACTACAAGCGGCTCGCCAAGCGCGTCATCGCGTTCGTCGAGGGATCGGAATTCAAGCTCGTCGAGACGCTCGCGCACCGTACGGCGCTCCTCATCATCGAGGAGTTCGGCGTCGAATGGGTGCGCCTCACTCTCAACAAGCCGGGCGCGATCCGCAGCTCGCGCGACGTGGGCGTCGCGATCGAGCGCACGCGCGCGGACGCGGCGGCGGCGCAAGCCGATCCTGACCGCATGCCGTGACGCCATGCCGCACGTCTATGTCGCCGCGGGCAGCAACATCGACCCCGAGCGCAATCTCGCGCTCGCGGCCGCCGATCTCGAGCGCACGTTTGGACCGCTCGAGTCCTCGCCGTGGTATCGCAATCGGGCGGTCGGGTTCGAGGGCGAGGACTTCGTCAATTTTGTCGTGGGGTTCGAGACCGCCGAACCGCTGCCGCAGGTGATCGCGCGCCTGCGCGAGATCGAGGCGCGTTGCGGCCGGCCACGCGACGCTCCGAAATGGGCGCCGCGCGCCATGGACCTCGACATCCTTCTTTATGGAGACCTCTGCTGCGAAGAGCCGGGGCTCGTCCTGCCGCGCCCCGATCTCCTCAAGCGTCCTTACATGCTCGGTCCGCTCGCCGACATCGCGCCGGACCTCGTGCATCCGACAGCCGGTGCGACGATCGGCCAGCTCTGGGAGCGCTTCGATCGAGCGGCTCACCCGCTCATCCAGGTGAAGCCGGGATCGACGAAGCCGGGATCGACGACGCGATGATGCGACCCGTAGCGCTCGATACGCTTCCCTCGCTCACGCCGGAGGAGGCGGAGCACTCCCGGCTGGTCGAGGCGCTCATCCGCCGGCGCATCGCCGAGGCAGGTGGCTGGATCGATTTCGAGACGTTCATGGACCTTGCCCTTTACGCGCCGGGGCTCGGCTATTACAGCGCAGGGGCCGCGAAATTCGGGCGCGGCGGGGATTTCGTCACCGCGCCGGAGATGTCCGATCTCTTCAGTCGCTGCGTCGCGCGGCAGTGCGCGGAGTCCCTCGAAGAGCTCGGCGGCGGGAACATTCTGGAGCTCGGCGCCGGTACGGGACGCATGGCGGCCGAGGTGCTGGGCGCGCTTGCCGAGCGCAATGCGCTCCCGGAGCGCTATGCGATTCTGGAGGTGAGCGGGGATCTGCGCGGACGCCAGCAGGATCAAATTGCTCGTCTGCCGGGGAGCCTTCGCGAGCGCGTGACCTGGCTCGAGCGCTGGCCGGAGGAGCCGCTCAAAGGCGTCGTACTCGCGAACGAGGTGCTCGATGCGCTCGCGTGCCAGCGATTCGTCGTGCATCGGCACGATGCGCGCTCGGAGGTGGGCGAGCTCGGCGTGGGCATTGACCGGAATGACGCGCTGATCGAGCTCGAGAGGCCGGCGGACGCGCGACTCGAAGCGGCCGTATCCGGGCTCATCGCGGAGCTACCGCAGTCGCTGCCGGATGGCTACCGCTCCGAAGTCTGCCTGAAGGTGGCGCCTTGGGTCGCCGCACTCTCCGAGGTGCTCGCGCGCGGGATCGTGCTGCTGTTCGACTACGGGCTGCCGCGCGCGCACTACTATCATCCCGCCCGCCGGGACGGCACGCTGCGCTGCCACTTCAAACACCGCGCGCACGACGATCCGCTCACTCGCATCGGTTTGCAGGACATCAGCGCGTGGGTGGATTTCACACGCGTCGCGGAGGCGGCGGTTGCGGCTCGTCTGGACGTACGGGGGTTTGCGACCCAGGCCGCCTTCCTGCTCGGCGCAGGGATCGAGGCGCTGCTTGCAGAGCCTGCCGGCGCGACCGATCGGGCACGGATGGCTGGAGAGGCGCGCCGGCTGCTGTTGCCGGGCGAGATGGGAGAGGCTTTCAAGGTGATGGCGCTCGCGCGCGACTGCGATGTGCCGCTCGCCGGCTTCGCGCATCAGGACTTGCGCGGATCGCTCTGAGGGATGTTCTCTTGCTTGAGAGTCGTGAGCGCTGCGAGGCGCTTCTCGCGAATTCGTGCACCGATGGCCGGTCCTTCGAGGCCGTGCCGTTCCTCCTCCGACAGCGCAATCTGTGACGCCACCTCGCGCGCATGCCGCAAGTAGTCGGCTTGCGGATACGGGCGCGCCTCGAGTCCCTCGCGCCCGCGCGCGTCGGCCTCGCATGCGAGCAGCAGCTCCGAGAAGCGGTCGGGCCGACGCAGCGCGTCGGTCGTCTCAAGGAGGTTGAGTACCGTCGCGGGTTTCAGCTCGAAGGCCCGGTGCACCACGGTATGGTGGCGTGCCGCGAGAACGGCAAGCTCCTGGTGCGCCTTCGGCGCCTTGAGCCGTCGGGCGACCGCCTCGACGAGCGGCACGCCCATCTCCTCGTGGCCGGGGTGGGCGGGCCAGCGCTCGCGCGGCGTGAGTCCCTTCCCCAGATCATGCAGGAGCGTCGCAAATCGCACGGCAGTGGAGGTGCCGCCGCGCGCCGCAAATTTGAGAGCGAGCATCACGTGCACACCGGTGTCGATCTCCGGGTGCCACTTCTCGGGCTGCGGCACG
>DASXNC010000052.1:0-3848 GCA_036495325.1 Steroidobacteraceae bacterium | reverse complement strand
CTCACTGGGCGTCGGCGGCTCGGAAGTGAAGATCGTCCGGCTCGCCAACGCGCTCGCGGAGCGTGGCCAGGCCGTGACGATAGGCTATCTCAGTCCACCAACGCGCCTGCTCGGGTCGATCAGCCCTCGCGTTGCGGTCGTGCATCTCGGGCGCCGCGGCAAGCTATCGCTCGGTGCGCTGCGGCAGCTCATCCGCACGCTCCGGGAACGCAATATTCGCACGCTCGTCTCGGTGAACCTGTATCCGGCTCTGTATGCCCGCCTGGCGCGAGCTCGAGTCGGCTCGGCCCGCGTGCGCTTCCTGGCATGGCTCAACACTTCGCTGATTCCGACCGGCAAGCTCGCCGCTCAATTGCCCCTGTACCGCGCTGCGCTGCGCAACGCGGAAGTCCTCATCTTCGGTGCACAGGCCCAGCGCCGCCTCTGGGAGGAGCGATACGGCATCGGTACTTCCGGTCGCGCCGCAACGGTCCTCTACAACGGAGTGGACACGGATCATTTTGCCCTGGCGGATCGAGCGCGCCGCAGCGCCACCGGCCGAAGCGAGCCCGCCTTCGTGCTCGGCACCGTGGGACAGATGCGACCCGAGAAGGCGCAGGTCGATCTGCTCAAGGCGACGGCCGAATTACGTTCGCGCGGACTCAACGTCGACGCCCTGATCGTTGGGGACGGCCCCGAACGGCCTCGAATCGAAGCGGAGATCGAGCGCCTTGGCCTGCGCGGCCATGTCGAGCTCGCCGGAGAGTCGACCGACGTCCGACCGTTCCTCGCGCGGATGGACGTGTTCGTGCTCACCTCGGTCGCAATCGAGACCTTCTCGAACGCCGCTCTGGAGGCCATGGCGTCCGGTCTTCCGGTGATCACCTCGACCGTGGGGGGACTGCGCGAGCTCGTCGCGTTCGGCGGCGGCCTGACGTATCCGCCTTCGGACGTGTCGAGTCTCACCGATTTAGCCGAATGGCTCGTGCGGGACAAAGCGCAACGCGCGCGACTCGGGGCGGAGGCGCGAAGCGCCGCGCTCGGGCATTTCAGTTGGGAGCGCATGGTGGACGAATTCCTTGCGATCGCTGCTCCATCCGGCCGACGGACGACCTACGTAGGCGGGATCGAGGTCAGCGCATTCGGCTCGATGGCGGAGTGCGCACGCGGCATCCTCGCCGACGCACGCGGCGGCCGGGGCGGGTTCGGCGTCGCGATCAACGCTGAGAAGGTGATCATCTGCATGTACGACTCCGCGGTGCGCGCGACCATAGGACGCGCGACGCTGCGGTATCCGGACGGTGCGGGTGTGGTCGTCGCCATGCGCATGAAAGGGGCCCGGACGGCCCGTGTGGCGGGAGCCGACCTGTGGCTCGAGACGCTGCGCGAGGCGCGTGGACGCACCCTCCGCGTCGCGCTGATCGGGGCCGCTCCGCCCATTTTGCACGAGACACAGCGCCGTCTGCGGCGCGAGTTCCCCGAGGTGCACATCGTGCTCGCCCGGGACGGCTACGAGAGCATTGGCGATGTCGAACAGCTCTGCCACGACGTGGCCGCGGAGAGTCCTGAGCTGATTCTCGTCGCGCTCGGCTCGCCGAAGCAGGAGATTCTGATTGAGAATCTGCGGCGCACTCACCCGGCCGGATTTTATCTCGGCCTCGGGGGGTCGTTCGACATCTATGCGGGCGCGAAGCGGCGCGCGCCGCTGTGGATGCAGCGCTGCGGAACGGAGTGGCTGTTCCGCTTCCTCTCCGAGCCGTCGCGTGCGCGGCGCGAGCGCAAGCGTCTGCAGTTCCTCGCGATGCTGGTCTCGAGACGACTCTGATCGCTCGGAAGTAAAATGGCCTTCAGCACGCGATTGAAGCTCGTCGCAAGCTCCGATCGGCTCATCCGCCGCAATCCAGTCTATTACGCGAAGGCCCGCCGACTGATCGAGATGCTCGATCTCCGCGACGACACCCGCAGTCATGCCTGGAAGGCTGAACGCCTGGAGGAGGTGCTGCGCGTCGCGGGCAGTACGACTTACGGCCGCACCCATGGCAGGCCGTCTGCCCTTGAGAGCTGGCCGATCCTCGACAAGCAGGCAATCCGGGACGATCCCGACGCGTTCATGGCAGCCGGAAGCTGGCTGTCGATTCCCGCGGCGACGAGCGGCACGACCGGCACGCCCCTGCAACTGCGGCGCTCGCTCGAATCCGTCGCGTACGAGCAGGCCGTCGTCGACAGCCTCATGGAGCGGGCCGGCGCGACGACGCGGAGCCGAGGCGCGGTCCTGCGCGGCGATGACATCAAAGATCCCGCGGATCGCTCCCCGCCGTTCTGGCGGATGGCGAACGGTGGCCGCCGTCTGATCTTTTCGTCCAATCACCTGGACGGCGACTCCCTCGGTCATTTCGTGGCCGCGCTGCGCGAGTACTCACCCGACGTCCTATTCGCCTATCCGACCGTGCTCGAAGCACTGTGCACGCTGATGCTCGAGCGTGGCGAGGCGCTGCGCATCCCGCTCACCGTGTGCGGCTCGGAGGTGCTGACCCGCGCGACCTGCGAGCTTGCTCGGACCGCGCTCGGAACGAACGTGCTCTGCTTCTATGGTCAGGCGGAGCGCGTCGCCTTCGCATACGGCGATCCCGAAGGCGGCTTCCGGCTTCTGCCGAGCTACTCGGTCAACGAGCTGCGACTTACGGAAGCCGACGACGATGCGGACGTCTATGAGCTGATCGCTACGGGGCTTTGGAACCGCACGATGCCGCTCGTCCGCTACCGCACCGGCGACCTGTTCCGTATCCGCAAAGGCGCCGATCCCGGGGCGGTCGCCGAGGGCCGCGAGCCGCTGCTCGCAATCATCGGCCGCAGCGGCGACTTCCTCGTCTCCCCGTCCGGGACGCCCCTGACCGGCATCGATCACATCCCGCGCAACGTCCCCCATGTCGTGCGAACCCAATTCATCCAGGACGATCCGTCCTCCGTGAGAATGCTGGTGCTCGCTGCACCCGGGTTCGGCGAGGCTTCCCGTCGACTGCTGATGCAGCACGCGCGCGCGAAGCTGCCACCCTCGATGAGCGTGCGCATCGAGATGACGACGCAGCTCGTAAAAAACGCGTCGGGCAAGGCGCCGCTGGTCGTGCGCTCGATCGAGCCGGCGATGAGTCGTAGCTCCTTGCCGAGCGACGGCATGCGCCAGAGCCTCGCGCCGTGAAGGTCGCCGAGACCGATGCGACTCGCAGGGGGAGCCGAGCTTCGATGCGCGATCGAGCCGCCGCGCCGCCGCGCCGCCGCGCGAGCCGCTGCATCCTCATGGTGGGCTCGCATCTGCGGGACAGCATGGGCGGAGTGCGTGCGGTCGTTCAGGGCTACATCGACGGCGGACTCTTCGAGCGCTTCGATTGCACGTACGTTGCCACGCACCGCAGCGGAGGTGCCTGGGTGAAGGCACGGACCGCCATCGTCGCCTGGCTGAATGTGGCATTTCAGCTCGCGAGACTCGACGCGCCCCTCGTGCACGTGATGCTCGCCTCGCGGGCATCGTTCTGGCGTAAGTCCGTCATCTGCCTCATGGCGCGCGCCGCGCGCCGGCCCTATCTCCTGCACGTCCACGGAGCGGAGTTCGCACTCTTCTATCACCGCGAGTGCGGTGCATTGAGCAAGTGGTTCGTCCGCTATATCTTCGGCGGGGCGGCGCTCGTGCTCGCGCTATCAGACGAGTGGCGCGCGGAGCTGCGGCGCATCTGCCCCGGCGCGGCCGTCGAGGTGTTGCACAACGCCGTGCCGCTACCCGATCCCGCGCTCGAGCGCGCCCCCGCGAGCACGCCGACGATCCTGTTCATGGGAGAGCTCGGTGAGCGCAAGGGCACGTACGACTTGGTCCGCGC
>DASXNC010000051.1:0-4924 GCA_036495325.1 Steroidobacteraceae bacterium | reverse complement strand
CAGACGCTCGACGCCCGGGATGAGAGTACCGAGATGGCTCGGATCCGTGCCGACGCAGCACCAGCTCGATCCGCCGTTGTTCGAGAAGTAAGTGCCGGAGTACCCGTCGCCGAGTGCGCTGCACGGCGTCCCCGCGATCATGCAGGGCCACGTGCGGCTCACATAGTCGTTCATCCCGGCGACCACCCGATTCGCATTGTTCGGATCAACGGCGATCGCCGTCTCGTTCTGAGGCGCACCCGCGGTGTCCTGATTCACGGTGACCGCTGGCGGGAGGATCGAGCTGCCATCGAGGGGACTCGAGAGCACGAAAGTCGGGACGATCGGCGCCGTCACGAGCAGGGGCGCGCTCGTCTCCTCGCTCTCCTGCTCGATGAGAGCGGAGAAGCGAATTTGCAGACCGGCAGTGCCGTGCACCGCGGCGACCTTGCCGGCGAGCGTATTGGTGTCGTAGGTCTGAGCCCCCGCGGGGGTAGCGATCGCGAGGGCTGCACTCAAGACGAGAAGAGAATCGATTCGAGCGAACTTCATTTGCATGCTCCCTGATCTGAATCGTTCGCACACATCTGCCGCGCGCTGCGTTGCGGAGTCGATCCGACTCGCCTCGCGAGGGCGACGCGGCGGCCCATTCGTTACGACCGAAGTTACGCCCTTGTGCTCGGTTGTTTCAAGGCTGGAGGCCGTCGCTGACCGGCGACTCGCGCCGCCCGCACGGAACCTAACGCAGGTAGCCGTTTTCCCGAAACCACCGGATCGCGTCCGCGAACGCCTCCTGCGGCGGACGCCAGCGATAGCCGAGCTCACGCTTCGCTTTGGCGCTCGAGAAGAACATCCGCTTGCGCGACATCCGCACGCTCTCGACGGTGACCCGTGTCTGCCCGCCGGTCACTCGCGCGTACCCCTCCGCGAGATAGGCAATGGGCATCACGATCGCATGCGGTAGACGTACGCGCGGCGGCTTGCGCCCGACGAGCTGGGCGATGATCCCGAGGATCGCTTTCAACGGTAGGTCCTCGCCGCCCAGGATGTAGTGCTCGCCCGCTCGACCGCGCTCGAACGCGAGCAAGTGCCCTTCCGCCACATCGTCGACGTGGACTACATTGAGTCCGGTGTCCACATAGGCCGGCGTCCGCCCGCGAGCGGCATCGACGATGATCTGCCCCGTCGGGGTCGGCTTCACGTCGCCGGGACCGATCGGAGTCGAGGGGTTCACGATGACGACATCCGCACCCGATGTGCGCACCCATTCGCGAGCCACCTGTTCGGCGAGGAACTTCGACCGCTTGTAGTGGCCGATCATGTCCTCGACCCGGACTGGGGTCGCCTCGTCTCCCGGTGTACCGTCCGAAGGAATCCCGACGGTCGCAACGCTGCTCGTGTACACGGTGCGGCGCACGCCAGCGCGCCGCGCCGCCTCGAGCACATTGCGAGTCCCCTCGACGTTTGCCCGATAGATCTCGCTCGGGTCGCGAACGCCCAGACGATAATCCGCGGCGACGTGAAACAGTGCGTCGCAGCGCTCGAGCGCTCGATCGAGCGAGCTCGCGTCCGTCAAATCACCGATCACCGCCTCGACGCGTAACCCTTCGAGATTGCGGCGGCTCGACGCTGCACGCACGAGACAGCGTGTCTCCCAGCCGCGCGCGAGCAGCGTCCTGGTGACGGCCGCGCCGACGAAGCCGGATGCGCCCGTGACGAGCGCCTTCAATGCATGATCCCGAGCGAGCGCAGTTGCGCAATGAGCGCCCCTGCGGCAATTGCCAAGAGCAGCGCCACGCGAAGGCGTCTCATACCTTCCGTCCTGGCGCGGGCACGGAGCCTGGAGCGCCGGCCTTTGCCGCCGCGCGCAGCGAGAGTCGTGCGACTTTATAGCGCCGGGCGAGCGCCAGTAACGGCGAGAGACTCCGGGGAGAGGCGAGGAGCCGCATCACGAGCCGCCCGATCGCGAGCCGCCCATGAGATCCCGCGACATCGAGAAACGCTGACGGCACCTCATCACCGGCCCCATCGACGATGACCCGAACCGCAACGAAGGGGAGCCCGCGCGCCTCCGCGACTGCCGCGATCGAGTAGCTTTCCATGTCGACGGCGACCGCGCCTGATTCGAGAAACGCCGTGTGCTTCTCCGCGGCGCTCGCGAGTGCCCGTCTGCTCGTGAGCAGACTGCCGGTGACCGCGGCCGGTAGCGAAGCGAGAACGCGCGCCCGCCACGATGAGGAGACGTTCAAATCGGGCGCGCCGCTGGTCATCAGACGGGCCGGCACGACGACCGTGCCGGGAGACACGCGCGGATCGAGCCCGCCGGCGAACCCCCAGCTGGCGAGCGCGCCGCATCCCGCATCGATCAGCGCCCGTGCGTCGTGCTCGGCCGCCTCGAATCCCATGCCGCTCACCGCGAGCAGCGACCCGTCCGGCAGGAGCGCGAACTCCTCGGGCGGGGGGACGGCGAATCCGAGCGTCCTCGCTTCCGCCGCGAGTGCCGCGACGATGCCCACACGGACCGACCCTTCCACGCTAGCTCGCCTCAGGGACTCGATGGTCAGGAGCGACCATAACGGCCGACCGCCGCGTTGCCGTCAGGGATCGGCGCCCTGCGACACGCGATTGCGGTACGCCGCGAGAGCCCAGAGCGGGAAGTACGCCGAATAGCCGTGATACTTGAGGTAGAACACACGCGGGAAACCCGGCGCGGTGAACGATGGATGACTCCAGAGCCCGTCCGGCCGCTGTGTTTGCAAGAGAAAATCCACGCCGCGGCGCACACTCGGCGACCCTCCCTCGCCCGATGCGATGAGCGCGAGCAGCGCCCACGACGTCTGATACGGCGTGCTCCCGAACGGGCCGCCTGCGACCGAGCGGTCCGAGTAGCTGTCGTTGCTCTCGCCCCACCCACCGTCGGCATTCTGCTTGAGCTGCAGCCATTCGACCGCGCGCCGGATCATGGGATCGTCTGCCGCAATGCCCGCCTGCGCCAAGGCGGTGAGCACGGACCAGGTGCCATAGATGTAGTTCGTGCCCCAGCGGCCGAACCAGGAGCCGTCCGACTCCTGCTCGCGCCGGAGATAGGCGATCGCACGCTCGAGCGCCGCACGATCCTCCGGGCGCTTGAGGCGACCCAGCACCGCGACCACCCGACCGGTCACATCGCTCGTTGGCGGGTCGAGCAGTGCGCCATGATCGGCGAACGGTATCTCGTTCAAATAATAGTGAGTGTTGTCCGCATCGAACGATGCGAACCCGCCATTGCGGCTCTGCATGCCTGTCAGCCAGTCGAGCGCGCGGTTCACCGATTCTGTATACCGTTCCGGATCGCGCGCGGTATCCATGGCCCAGACGACGGCGGCGGTGTCGTCGAGGTCGGGGTAGTAGGCGTTCACGAACTGAAACGCCCAGCCGCCCCCTTTGAGGCTCGGGCGGCGGACTCGCCAATCGCCCGGACCATCGAGCACCTGCAGCGGTACCAGCCAGTCGAGCGCGCGCTGGGCGGCGCCCTGGGAGGCGAAGCTTCCTTCCTCGTTCATCGCGAGGCTCGCGAGGGCCGAATCCCATACGGGCGAAACGCACGGTTGGCAGTAGGCGACCGTGTCATGCTCGATGAGCAGACGATCGATCGCCCGCTTCGCGGTCGCGCGACGCGGGTCCTCCGGCGGATAACCGAGGAGCACGAGGATCTCGAGCGCATTCACCATGGCCGGAAAAATCGCCCCTAGCCCGCCGTCGCCGTTCAGCCGTTCGAGCACCCACACCTCCGCGCGCCGGATCGCGCGCCGCCGTACTGCGCCTGGAATGAACGGATCGATCAGGCGACCGATGCGATCCAGCGTGAGGAACACGCGATTGAGCAGCCCGCGGCGCGGGAAGTAGTGCCGTTCGAGCTCGGGCGGAGCCGTGAAGAGCTCGAGGATGTCGATGCCGTGGGGATTCTTGGCGCGCGGCTTGAGCGTCGTGAGGATGAAGAGCGGCACCATCACGGTGCGCGACCAGTACGACACCTTCTCGAGATGGAAGGGGAACCAGCGCGGCAACAGCACGATCTCGACGGGGATGTACGGCACCCCGCGCCAGGGAAGCTGACCGAAAAGCGCGAGCGCGATGCGCGTGAAGACATTCGCCCGCGCAGCTCCGCCGCGCTCGAGGATGGCCGCCCGTGCGCGCATCATGTGCGGCGCCTCGGGCAGGTCGCCCGTGAGCTTCAGGGCGTAGTACGCCTTTACGCTCGCGGACAGATCGAAGGCGCCGCCCTCGAATAGTGGCCAGCCGCCGTGGTCAGCCTGCCGGCTGCGCAGGAAGGTGGCGAGCTTCGCCTCGAGCGGTGCATCGATCTCGCCGAGGTAGTGCATCATCATGATGTACTCCGCGGGGATCGTGCAGTCCGCCTCGAGCTCGAAGACCCAGTGGCCGCTCGCGTCCTGACGCTCGATGAGAGCCTCACGCGCCTGCGCGATCGCCTGAGAGAGGCGCGGGTCGGCCAGCACGGCCTCGGTCGCGGCGCGCTCGCTCTCGTGGAGCGGTGCGATCGCCTCGCGAGACTCTCGTGCGTCGTGCAAACCCTGGGCGTTGCGCATCTCGCGACCGAGCCGCGTCTCGTGCCGCCCCTCCGGGCGGGCATCGCGGACCGGTGAGCCTGCCGTCATCGTGCTGCTCTCCCGTCCGATCGGATGCCGTACTCGAGCACTGCCTGGGGCTGCGCGGCGCGAATCGATGCATGGGTGTGCCGGCGCACTTCCGCGGGCGGAGCGAGCGGCAGATCGCCCGCCGCCCAGTCGAACAGGTGCAGCAGCGTCCGGTCATGACGCACGGCGAGGCTCGTCAGCCAGCGAGTCAAGGCGACCGACGTATGCGACACCTTCACTTCCGCGCCGGAAGTGAACTGAGGATGGGTTTCGATCCGGCGCAGCGTCAGCACGGCGAGCCCGATCGCCCA
>DASXNC010000050.1:0-1780 GCA_036495325.1 Steroidobacteraceae bacterium | reverse complement strand
GCGAGCACATGCAGCGCGATGAGCGCCACGAACACGTACGCGGCGACCACGTGAATGGAGTTGAACAGCGCATAAACGCGGTGATCGTCGGCACCCCAAGGCGGCAGCTTCACGGCGTTGAAGAATTTGATGCCGTACTTGCTGAAATTCGATGCGATGTATCCCGACAGCGGCATGGTCAGCATGAGGGCGTAGAGGGCGATGTGGTTCGCTCGCGCCGCGGTGCGCTGCCACGCCGGCATGAAGGAAGGCAGCGGCGGCGGTGAGTGCAGAAGCCGCCAGAGGATCCGCGCGAGAATGAGCACCCCAATCGTGATGCCGGTCGATTTGTGGAAATTGACGTAGATGCCCCGCATGGCGCTGCCGCGCGCGATCGTCGTCAGAAACCAGCCGAATGCGATCTGGCCGAGGAGCAGCGCCGCGATCAGCCAGTGCAAGGCGACTGTGACGCGAGTGTAGCGGTCGAGCCCATCGTCCATGTTGCGATTGTAGCCCTTCAGGCGTGTCCGGCTTGGGTCGCTTCGGCGCGCGCGGCGAGGGGCGGCCCGCCTTCGCCGAGACGGGCCTCGAGCCGATGCAGAACGGGCAGGAGCAGAATCGCCACGGCGAGGCCTCCGACGGCGACCCACCCGAGCACCCGGAACAGGTGGGTGTAAAGGACGAGCGTCTGCGCCGGGTCCGTGATGCCGACGGGAACGCTCGCAAAGTTCGCCACGAAACTGCCGATGTACTGCGCGAGGCCCATCGAGAGCAGCCACGCGCCCATCATCAGTCCGCGCCGCTCCGGTCCGATATAACGCGAGATCATCGCGAGCGCGAGACCCGAGATCAGCAACTCCGCGATCGACAAGAGAAGATATCCGCCGATCATCCACCACGGCGAGACGTGCGCTCCGATCGCATATGCCCCGCTCAGCGAATAGACGAAGAAGGCGAGCGCGAGCAGCGCGAAGCCCCACGCGTACTTACCGGGAATCGACAGATCGCGGCCGCGCCGTCCGAGGCGGCCATAGAGCAGCGCGAGAAACGGCGAGCAGACCACGATCCAGAACGGATCGAGCACTTGGAACTGCTCGGGAGGCACCGAGTATCCGTAGAAATCGAGATTGACGTTGTGCAACGCGAACAGCGTAAGGGACGTGGAAATCTGCTGATAGAAGACGAAGAACAACATCGTCTCGCCGGTCAGAATCAGCATTGCGATGAGGCCGGCGCGCTCGCTCCGGTCGCCTCGGGCGATCAGCACCGCGAACAGGGCGAGCAGCCCGAGCCCTGCGGCCCAGACGATCGCGCGAGCGACCGCGAGATTCTGCACGATGATGGCGATCAGAGCGGCGAGGACGAGTATCCCGGCGACCACCGCTGCGAGTCGTGCGATGCGCAGCGGTTCGAAATCGGGCCGCGTTCCGATATGCGCGAGCAACCGTCCGCGAAGCAGCAGCTGCGCGATCCCGACGACGAGGCCCACGGCGCAGGCGAGGAACGCCCAGTGCCACCCGTAGCGGACGCGAATCCATGGCGTCAACGCTTGGGAGATCAGGGCGCCGATGTTGATCGCCATGTAATACATCGTGAAGGCGCCGTCGAGCTTCGAGGGCTCGTGCTCATAGAGTCGTGAGACGAGGCTGCTCGGGTTCGCCTTGAACGTGCCGTTGCCCGTCGCAATCAACCCGAGCGAGAAGAACAGGAGCGGCTCCGCCCAGGCGCCGGGGACGAGGAGTCTCCACGGCACAGAGAGCAGCAGATAGCCGACGCAGAGCACGAACGCCCCGAGCAGTGT
>DASXNC010000049.1:0-2279 GCA_036495325.1 Steroidobacteraceae bacterium | reverse complement strand
CCGCTCGGCGAGCTCGTAGAGGTCCCAGTCCTCCTCCGCATTGTGATAGACCGCAAGCCATGCGCCTGCCACCTGCTTGCTCGGTTGGTACGGCTGGCTGAAGTCTCGGGCGAGATAGTCCTCGGGTATGCCGTAGCCGCGGCGCGAGAGCAGCGCGAGCACCTCGTCGTACAGCGACGGCGACTCGAGCGCCCGCTTGAGAGTCGCGTAAGCCGCGGTGTTGCGCCTGTGCACCTCGATAACCTCGGCATTCTTGTTGCCGATCGTGAACTCGAGCAACCGGTACTGCACCGACTGAAAGCCCGAGGAGCGGCCGAGCGAGTTGCGGAAGGCCGTATAGTCGGACGGCGTCATCGTCGCAAGCACGTCCCACGCGGCGGTGAGCTGCGTCTGTACGCGCGAGATGCGCCCGAGCATCTTGAACGACGGCCCGATGTCATCGCGACGTGCGCACTCGAGCACGCCGGCCAGCTCGTGCAGGAAGAGCCGCATCCAAAGCTCCGAGGCCTGATGAATGATGATGAACATCATCTCGTCGTGCTCGGAGGTGAGCGGTTTCTGTGCGTCGAGGAGCCGCTCGAGGTGCAGGTACTCTCCGTAGGAGAGCGAGGAGCCGAGGTCCCAGTGGACCTGCTCGTCCGAGAGATCGACGCGCCCGACGGGGGACGGAGGTGCTGGCGCGGACGACGCCCCAGGTTCTGCCCGAGCCGGGGCGGACGGTGCCGCGCGGCCGGGGGGCTCGCGATTCTTCGAGGACCCGCTCACGATTCCGTCGACCTCGTAGCGAGCGCCGTCACGCCTCTCCGAACACCCAGAACGGCACGCGACGCCACCCGTCGAGCAGCTCGCGATCGAGCGCGCGGTGCGCCGGGCAGTGGTCCGCGACACATTGCCAGAAGCGTCGCGAATGGTTCAGGTGACGCGTGTGGACGAGCTCGTGAACGAGCAGATAACGCACGACCTCGGGCCGCTGGAACAGCAGACAGCAGTTGAGGCTCACCGTACCGCGCGCCGAGCAGCTCCCCCAACGGGTGCGCTGACGCCGCACGATGACGCGCTGGTAGGAGAACCCCAGCCCACGCGCGGACCGCTCGAGCTCGGCGCCGAGCAGCGTGTGCGCGCGGGCGATCAGCCAGCGGCGCAGCAGCTGCCGCACGGTGCGGCCGTTGCGCCAATCGCCCGTGAGGATGATCAGGCCGGCAGAGGAGGTAAGACGCGGTCGTCCTTCTCCTCCGGCGAGATGAATGCCCCAGCTCTCGCCGCATCCGGGCAGCTCGACGGTTCGAGGGGGAAAGGTCTCGCACGCTGGCGAGTGATCGAGCGCCTCGGCGCGCTTGCGCTCGATCCAGCGGCGATGCCGCGCGACGAACCGCTCGACGGCGCCGCGGGAGGTCCGGAGCGGCACGACGATCTCGACCCGTCCGGTCTGAAAGACGCGCACCGCAAGCCGCCGGGCGCGGCGGCTCTCGCGCACCACCCACGACTCCCGCGGATCCTTTTCGGACCAGAGTGGCAGCTGCGGTGTCGTCGCGTCGAGCATCGAAGATCGCATGAGCGGGAGCCGTCCGCCGGTTGCTGGCATCATAGCAGCCCCGCGACGGCCCAGGGATCGTCATCTCATGCGCTTCCTCAGTGACAACACCGCGCCGATCTGCCCCGAAGTTCTCGAGGCGCTGCGCGCCGCGAATCACGGTCTCGAACGGGCGTACGGAGATGACCCGTGGACCCAACGGCTCTCCGGGCTTCTCGGCGAGTTCTTCGGCAGAACGCTGAAGGCGTATCCCGTCGCGACGGGAACCGCGGCCAATGCGTTGGGCCTCGCGGTCCTCTGCCCGCCATACGGCGCGATATTCGCGCACGAGGAGGGACACATTCTTCGCGACGAATGCGGCGCGCCCGAGTACGCGACGGGCGGTGCACGCCTCGTGCCGCTGCACGGCGCGCACGGCAAGCTCACGGCCACCGCGCTCGAAGCAGCGCTCGATGAGTCCCCGGTTTCCGTCCACACGGTGCAACCAGCTGCCGTGTCGCTCACCCAGGCGACCGAGCTCGGCACGAGCTACCGCCCTGACGAGATCGCGGCGGTCTCAGAGGTCGCGCACCGGCGCGGCCTCAAAGTGCACCTCGACGGGGCGCGCTTCGCGAATGCGCTCGCCTTTCTCGGCTGCCATCCGAGCGAGATCACGTGGCGCGCCGGGATCGACGTGCTCTCCTTCGGTGCGACCAAGAACGGCGCGCTCGCCGCCGAAGCCGTCGTTTTCTTTGATCCCGCGCAGGCC
>DASXNC010000048.1:0-10135 GCA_036495325.1 Steroidobacteraceae bacterium | reverse complement strand
CGCTCTCCGGCCTTTCGGCCGAGCCCTGGCAGGCGGCGCACGGACAGGGAATCGAGGAATTCGTGCACGCGCTCGGGGTGGACGACCGTGAGCCCGTTCGGCTTGTCGAGGTCGGAGGCAATCTTTGCCACGAGTTTGTTGGAGGCCACGCCGACCGATGCAGTAAGGCCCGTCGTCTCACGAATGCGTGCCTTGATCCAGGCCGCGATCTCGGCGGCAGGTCGGCGATCGGCAGTCACATCGAGAAACGCCTCGTCGAGCGACAGACCCTGCACGAGCGGCGTTACCTCGCGGAAGATCGCGAAGACGCGGCTCGAGACTTCCTGATAACGCGCCATGCGCGGGCGCACACAAATCGCGTGGGGACACCGCTCGAGCGCGGCCCGCATCGGCATCGCCGAGCGCACGCCGTACTTGCGCACCTCGTAGCTGGCAGCCGCGACGACCCCGCGCCCACTGGTTCCGCCGACGATCACCGGCTTGCCGGCAAGCCTCGGATCATCGTGCTGCTCGACGGATGCATAGAACGCGTCCATGTCGACGTGCAGGATCGCGCGGGCACGCCCGGCGCGCGCCGCGGCGGTCTCAAGGATCGACACGGTCGGGCTCGCTCACCTCACGGACGTGCCCACGAGCGTCGAGCACAGGCCGAGCCGTCTCGCCCGCACCCGCGCCCAGCTCGCCGGGGGCGAAGTCGTCCACCTGGATGAGCTCCATGACCATCCGGTCGTATTCGCGCAAGCTCGCTGCCTGTGCATCAGAGATGATCCCGGCGGCGAGTGCTTGCTCGATGCGGCCGGGGAGATCGAGCGCAGTCACGCGGCCCGTGCGCACCCCCTCCACACGAATGCGCTGCTCGACCGGCTCCGCAACAGGAGCCAGCGTGAGTGCCTCGTTGAGGAGTCCGAGCGGATTGCCCGGCTCGCGTGTCGCGTAGACGAGGCGGCACAGCCGCTCGCGCGCGGCGGTTGCGCTCGTGACGAGCTCCGCGACCCGGCGGCCGAGCCTGTCGGCCGGAGCGAAGTAGGTAAGCCCGCGAGGGAATATGAAAAGCCGCATCACGGCGGCGAGGAGCCGGTTCGGGAAGTTCCGCAGGAACCCGTGCAGCTGCTCCTGCGCAAGATAGAGCAGGTGGCGGCAAGCCCATTCGACGATCGGCAGATCGTCGGGCGGCTGGTCCTCGTCGTTGTAGTGCTTGAGGACCATCGAGGCGAGATAGAGCGAGGAGAGCACATCGCCGAGCCGCGCGGACAGGCTTTCCTTCTTTTTCAGGTAGCCGCCGAGGGTGAGCATCGCGACATCCACGGCGAACGCGAACGAGGAGCTGAAGCGGACGACGTGCTGGTAGTACCGCCGCGTCGCACCCCGGTCCGGTGCCCGCTCGAAGCGCGCAAGCGTCTGGGCCATGATGAAGGAGCGCACGGCGTTCGAGATCGCAAAGCCCATGTGGCCGAAGAGCGCGGCGTCGAATTCGTCGAGGCCGCGGCGGCGGTCGGGATCGCGCGCCGAATTCATCTCGCGCAGCACGAACGGATGGCAGCGCACCGCGCCCTGGCCGAAGATGATCAGGCTCCGCGTGAGCACGTTCGCCCCTTCGACCGTTATCGCGATCGGGACGCTCTCGTAGCCGCGCGCGAGATAGTTGCGCGGTCCCATGCAGATCGCCTTGCCGCCGTGCACATCCATGGCGTCATTCGCGACTTGTCGGCCCATCTCCGTGACGTGGTATTTGAGCATCGCCGAGGGCACCGACGGCTTCTCGCCGCCGTCGATCGCGCCTGCCGTGACCGAGCGCGCCGCATCCATGATGTAGGTGAGACCGACCATGCGCGCGAGAATCGACTGCACGCCCTCGAAGCGGCCGATCGGTGCATTGAACTGGCGACGGATGCGCGCGTAGGCACCGGTCGCCCACACCGCAGCCTTCGCGCCTCCCGTCGCGTTCGACGGCAGCGAGATGCAGCGGCCGACCGAGAGCTGCTCGACGAGCATGCGCCACCCCTGGCCGGCCATCCGCGGGCCGCCGATGATGAAGTCGAGCGGGACGAAGACGTCCTTGCCCTGGATCGGGCCGTTTTGAAAGGGGATGTTGAGCGGGAAGTGCCGCCGCCCGATCGTGATGCCCGTCGTGCCGCGCGGAATGAGCGCGCAGGTGATGCCGATATCTGCGGGGTCGCGGCTCGCGCGATCTGCGCCCGCGTTTGCACGACTTTCTGGGCTGCCGCTGGCAGGCCCTTGCGCGCCGGGCTGCCCGGCCGCGCCGGCTCGTGTGGCCTCGCGCAGCAGACCCTCCGGATCAAAGAGGCGAAAGGCGAGCCCGATTACTGTCGCGACAGGTGCGAGCGTGATGTAGCGCTTGGAGAAGTTGAGTCGGATGCCGACGATCTCGCGACCCTGCCAGCTGCCGCGGCACACGATGCCGGTGTCGGGAATTGATGCGGCATCGGAGCCGGCCCGCGGACCGGTGAGCGCGAAACACGGGATCTCCTCGCCGCGCGCGAGCCGCGGCAGGTAGTTTCCCTTCTGCTCTTCGGTCCCATAGTGATTGAGCAGCTCCGCGGGGCCGAGCGAATTTGGCACCGCGACCGTCGAGGACACCGTCGTGCTGCGGCTCGCGATCTTCGCGAGCACGCAGGAATGGGCGTATGCGGAGAACTCGAGGCCGCCGTAGCGCTTCGGGATGATCATCGCAAAGAAACCGCGCGTACGCAGGTACTCCCAAACCTCGGGAGGCATGTCGCCGCGCCGGTGCGTGATGTCCCAGTCGTCGATCATGCGGCAGAGTTCCTCGCACGGTCCGTCGAGGAATGCCTGTTCCTCGGCCGAGAGCCGCGGGGGTCTGGCCGCGAGCAGCCGCTCCCACCGCGGCGCGCCGGTGAAGAGCTCCCCGTCCCACCACACGGTGCCGGCCTCGAGTGCTTCGCGCTCGGTCGCGGACATGGACGGGAGGAGCCGGCGGTATGTGCGCATGAACGGCCGGCTGATGAGCACCTTGCGCAGCGGGCGGATATTGAGTGCCCACAGGAGCACCATGAGGCCCCAGAGCACTCCCTTCCACGCCCACGGCCCGGGGCCAGCCGCGGTGTACGCCGCGAGCAAGACGGTGAATGTGGCTGAGTACGCCAGCAGACTGAGCCGTCGGTAGGCAAGAAACAAAAACGATGCGACGAATGCGAGCGCGATGATGCCGCCGATCGGGGCGACGGCCAGCGCGTAGGCGACGGCACCGACGACGAGCAGCGTGAGGAGCGCCCCTAGCATGGCCACATTCTCTCACGAGACCCGGGGCGGCCTCTCCGGCACCAGCTCCCGGGGGCTTCGGCCCCCGCCGGGCTGCTCAGCCGAGCAGACTCTTCACGCCGTCCCGCTCCTCCTGCAGCTCCGCGAGACTTGCCTGCATCCGCTTGCGGCTGAAATCGTCGATCGCAAGTCCCTGGACGATCTCGTAGCGCCCGCCGCGGCAGGTGACAGGGTGCGAGTACACGATCCCCTCCGGAATGCCGTAGCTGCCGTCCGAGGCGACCGCCATGCTCACCCAGTCCCCTGCCGGCGTGCCGCGCACCCAGTCCCGCACATGGTCGACGGCGGCTGAGGCTGCGGAGGCGGCCGAGGAGGAGCCGCGGGCCTTGATCACCGCGGCGCCGCGCTGCTGTACGGTCGGAATGAACGTCTGTTCGATCCATGACGCATCGACCAGGCTTTTCGCGGGCTTGCCATCGATCGTGCAGTGGCTCACGTCGGGATACTGCGTGGAGGAGTGATTGCCCCAGATCGTCATCCGCCGGATTGCCGAGATGTGCGTGCCCGTCCGGGCGGCGAGCTGCGCGAGAGAGCGGTTGTGATCGAGCCGCGTCATCGCGGTGAACTGCCGCGGATCGAGACCTTTGGCGTTCGCGCGCGCGATGAGCGCGTTCGTGTTCGCCGGATTGCCGACGACGAGCACTTTCACGTCCCGCGAAGCAACCTCGCCGAGAGCCTTGCCCTGAGCCGAGAAGATCTGCGCGTTGGCGAGCAGGAGATCCTTCCGCTCCATGCCCGGGCCGCGCGGCCGCGCGCCGACGAGCAGCGCGACACCGCAATCGCGGAATGCGACGAGCGGATCATCCGTCGCCACGATGCGGTTCAGCAGTGGGAACGCGCAGTCGTCGAGCTCCATGACGACGCCTCCGAGGGCGGACAGTGCAGGCGTGATCTCGAGCAGATGCAGATTGATCGGCTGCTCCGGTCCGAGCAGACCGCCGGAGGCGACGCGAAAGGCGAGCGCGTAGGCGATATGGCCGGCTCCGCCCGTGATGGCGACGTTGACCGCTTTGTTCATTGGGGGCTCCGTTTTGCGAGAGCCCGATATTCTAGCGGCTCGCGACAGTCTCGCGCGGCCGAGCGGCGCGGCTGTACTCAGTGCGGAGCGGCCCGGGTCGCCTCGCCTCGCGCGTCCTGGACTCTCGCGCCGTTGCTCGACAAGCCAATGGCGCCGCTCAGCGCGGGCGCAGGCGGCGACGTCGGTCGCACTTCGGGTGCGTCGACGCTGTCGATGAGCCAGGGCGGCCGGGCCCGACGGCGCGCGGTCAATTCGCGGTCCCTGCGGGAGGCGCGCTCCGATGAGCGCGTCGCGACGCGCTGTGTCACTTCCTCAGACCCGCGCTTGTGCGGCGGAGCAGTGCGGATCGACAGCAAGGGAGTCGAGACTGCGAGGAGCGACGGAATCAACAAACCGTGGGAATTGGCCGCGCCACTCGACGCCAGGTAAGCCGCAGACGCGGCCACTCCTGACCCCGTGCCGCGATAGTGAGCTGAGACTCTCACCATCTCTAGCGCGTTGCTCTGAGGCAGTTGCATCCGCTCGACGACGAAGTGCTGATCGGCTACGCGAGGCGCACCCGGACGCGAAACTGTCCGGTGCACGACGACCGCACACACAGCGGCCGCAGCGACCGCGGCCGGAAAGCCCCACCGAAGTGACCACCCGCCCGCGCTCACGGGGGGCGCGCCGCCGCGCGCCGCCGCGCGGGCGAGACCGAGCACGGCGCGATCGACCGCTCGCGAGGGCTCGAGCGAGTCGAGCTTCGCGAACGCACGCAGCCTCGCATCGGCGCGCATCTCGGTGAGTGGCTCATCCCACGCCGGCGGATGCTGGCTCATGTGCCTGACTCTCCCGCGAGTTGCAGACCCGCTGCGCCGCTTTCGATCGGCGCGGTTGCGTCGGCCGCCGCGACGAGCGGCTGAGTGCCGACACGAGCGCTGCGGCGCCGCCCATCGAGCCGCGGCTCCTCGCGAGGACTCGCAGCAGCGAGTGCCTTCCGCAACTTCGCAAGCGCGTAGCGCAACCGGCTCTTTGCCGTCTCGATCCCGACCCCCGTGACAGCGGCGATCTCCTCGAGAGAGAGACCCGATTGCTCAGTGAGGAGGAATACGTCGCGCTGCTCGATCGGCAGCGACTCGAGCGCCGCGTGATAGCACTTGAGAAGCTCGGCTCGCTCGAGGCGATTCTCCGGCGAATCCTCATCGGGTGCACTCAGCGCGAGCGTCGGATCCTCACCTTCGGTTTCATTGCCGGCAGGGAGGAGGCCGGGCCGTGTCGCCACGCGGCGCAGATGATCGATGCAGCAGTTGTGCGCCACGCGATAGAGAAACGTGCTGAAGCACGCGCGCGGCTCGTAGCGTTCGCGATGCGCTATGAGGCGGCTCCAGACCTCCTGGAAGAGATCGTCGGCCGCTTGGCGATCCTGAACGAGACGCGCGAGGTAGCGGTAGAGCGGCCCGCGATGGCGCGCATAGAGCGTGGCGAACGCCCGCAGGTCGCCGCCGGCATAACGCACCATCAACTCGCCGTCGTCCTCGGTCATCGCGCTCGAGTGTACTCGGGTGCCCCTACGTTCAACGCAGCAGCGGCCTTTTGGGGGTTTGGCAACGCAGCAGCGGGCTTTCTCGGGTTGGCCATTGGGGCTGCCGCCCGACCGGGGGACCGTGCGCCGCGGCTTTTTCACCCCCTGAGCGCTCGTGCCGGCAATGGGCTTGCTACATGGCTAGTGTTGTAGTACTATACAACACCAGATGGCTAGGCACGGTGCCTACCACGGTGAACTGGAGAAATCTCATGAACGCCATGACCTCTCAGGACTTCCGCCGGGTCGTTCTCTTCGGCGTAGCGGCTGTGCTCGTGAATGTGATGATCACGTGGGCGACGTGTGTGGTGGCTGCTCTGGTACAGTAGAGCGGTAAATAGCTGCAACGGAGCGAAACCGACACTTCGATGGACCCGCACTGGGACGACAGCCTTCCGATCTACCGGCAACTTCGCGACCGGGTTGTCGCCATGATCCTCGAAGGTGTTCTGAAGGAAGGTGATGCCCTGCCTTCCGTGCGGAGTGTCGCTGCCGAGTTTCGGCTCAACCCGCTCACTGTCCTCAAGGGCTACCAGCAATTGGTCGATGAAAACCTCGTGGAGAAGCGCCGGGGTCGCGGGATGTTCGTGGCCCCGGGCGCCCGCACTTCGCTGATGAAAGACGAGCGGGAGCGGTTCCTCACGGATGAGTGGCCGAAGGTGCATGCGACCATCCAGCGGCTCGGGCTCTCGGCCGGCGATCTGCTTCGCACCGCGCCGACGCCGCCCATGGCCCCCTGGCCGAAGACAGGGAACGATCATGACGACCGTCATTGAGGGCCGCAATCTCTTCAAGGCCTACGGCGCCAACCGGGCACTCGATGGGGTGAGCTTCACCGTCGAGTCCGGACGCATCGTCGGCATCATCGGCCCTAACGGAGCCGGCAAGACGACGGCACTCAAGGGAATTCTCGGCCTCACGGACTTCGACGGCGACCTCACCGTGCTCGGCCGAAACCCGCGGACCGAGCGCGACCGCCTGATGCAGGATGTCTCGTTCATCGCCGATGTGGCCGTGCTGCCGAGGTGGATGCGCGTGCGCAATGCGCTCGACTACGTCGAAGGCGTTCACCCGCGCTTCGATCGCGCGCGCGCCGAAGACTTCTTGAGCCGCACCGATATCCGCCAGGGAAGCCGCGTCCGCGAGCTCTCGAAGGGAATGGTGACCCAGCTGCATCTGGCGCTGATCCTCGCGATCGATGCGCGGTTGCTCGTGCTCGATGAGCCGACGCTCGGCCTCGATCTGCTCTATCGACGCCAGTTCTACGACACGCTCCTCAACGACTATTTCGACAAGGAACGCACGATTCTCCTGACCACGCACCAGGTCGAGGAGGTCGAGCATCTGCTCACCGATGTGATCTTTCTTGCGCACGGTCACATCGTGCTCTCGAGCACGATCGATGCGATCCCCGACCGCTATCTGCAGCTCACCGTGGGGCCCGACGGCGTGAGCCGCGCCCGGGAGCTGCATCCCTTCTATGAGCGCGAGGTTTTCGGGCGGACAGCACTCCTTTACGAGGGCCGCAGCGCGCGTGAGCTCGAGCCTCTCGGCGAGGTGCGCACACCCTCGATTGCGGACCTGTTCGTCGCAAAGATGCAGAGCCCGGATGTGACGCGCACGCCGGGTGCGGGTGCGCCAGGTGCAGCGCCGGCTCCGGCACCGCGCGCCACCGAGGGCTCGAGATGAACGAGTCAGCCGAAGTCCGCGCGGCCGCCGCTGCCCCGCAGTCCGCAGCCCGCACCGCCGCGACGCGGCCGATGCTCACGCTCCTCAGGCGGGAGCTCTGGGAGCATACGGCGCTCTGGATCGCGCCGCTCGTGGTCGCGGCGGCGCTTATCGTCGGCGCCATCTTTGGCCGTGCCTACGCGCCCGCGGCGATGCCGATCTCGGTCGGCGACGGACCCGTACCGCCGCAGGGCGTGGGGGCGATGGTGACCACCGCGCTCGTGATGTCGTTCGGAGCGGTGCAATATTTCGTGATGTCCGTGGTGCTCTGGTTCTATGCAACGTCGTGTCTGTACAACGAACGCCGCGACCGCAGCATTCTCTTCTGGAAGTCGATGCCCGTCTCGGATGCGAAGACGGTCGGCTCGAAGATGCTCATGGCGCTCGTTGCCGTACCGCTCTACGTCTATCTGGTCACGCTTCTAACAACGCTTGTCGCAATCGGGATTGTCGCACTCCCGCGATTGTCCGGGCCGGCTTCGGTCAGCGTCTGGGACGGCGGCGTGTGGGTGCGCGGGCAAGCCTTCGCGTTCGTCTATCTCGTTCAGTCGGTGCTCTGGTACGCGCCGCTCACGGCGTATCTGCTCCTGGTCTCCGCCTGGGCGCGCCGGAACGTGCAGCTCTGGGCGCTGTCCCCGCTCATCGCAATCATCGTCGAGCGCATTGCTTTCGGCACGCACCACCTCTCCACGTGGCTTCTCTACCGGCTCGGGCCGGGCTGGATGTCGCTGGGGGAGCAGTGGTTCGAGCGGCTGTTCTCGGGACCTTTCTACTACGCGAGCGGAGGCTCCTCACGCGGACAGATATTCGCGGGGATGGAGCCGCTTCGGGGGTTCGAGAACATCGATCTTTGGATCGGTCTCGCGGTCGCCGCAGCCTTCCTCTATGCCGCGGTGCGCGTCCGACGCTATCGCGACGACACCTGAACGCCGCTAGAATAACGACAACCCCGTCGCCTCCATCAAACGGTAGCGCCAGTAGTCAAGCTGCGAGGCATCCGCGTACACGCCCACATCGGCCGTGTACTCGATGCCGAGCGCCGCCCGGTTGCTCCATAGAGTCTCGAAGTACTCGGCCGCCTGCTGCGCGAGCGCCGAGTCGCTCGGCACGGCGAGCGCCGCGTTCGCGACGAGATCATAGTCTTCGAGGCTGCGACGCGTGAGATTCGCCGAGCCGACGGCCAGCCAGCAGCGCTGCGGGCTGCGAATCAGCACCAGTCCCGTGTGGAAGCGCTCTCCATGCGTGCGGTACCAGCGCACGCGGATCGCCCCGTCGCTTGCCGCGAGCAGCTCGCCCGCGACCGACCGGTTCGGGATGCCGGCGCCGGTGCGCCCGAAGGCGTCCTCTCCTGGGTCGAGAATGAGCCGGACGATCGCGCCGCGGCGGCTCGCGGTGATGAGCGACTCGATGATCGCGCGATCGGACAGATTGAAGGCGGCAACGTCGATGGCATCGCCGGCTTGCGCCGCGATGATCCGGGCGATCAGCGCGTCGCGGATCGCGCCTTCCGTGAGAACGCGCACATCGATCGGCGAGGCCGCCGGCACGCCAGCGGGCGAGGCATCGCTCTCGGCAGGCGCGCCGAGCACGCCGGTCCAGCCGGAGAACCTCGCGATCGCAATCTCGCTTTTGAGCAGCCGGACGAGCACGGGGCCTGCGAGCTGAATCGCGACGTTGGAATCGCCGGCGCCCGCGGCGCTCAACTCGGTCGCGGAGACGATGCCGGTGAGCCCGCCGCGGCCGTCGTCCGCAATGATGAGGTTGCGGCGGTCCGCCTTGAGGTTCGCTGCGGCGAACGCCGCCGCAGCGCCGCTCGTGGCTGACTCGCGGCCCGGCGCTGAATTGCCACTCGCCCACCATCGCATCGTGAGCCGCCACAAGCTCGAGTAGAGGAAGTTCGAGTCCCTGAGCGGATCGAGATTCGCCACCACCACATCGATGCCCGCGTCCCTCAACTGCTCAAGATCGGCCGATGGACGGCCCCCGTATTCGACCGCGTCCGGATCGACGATCACCAGAGCCCGCAGGCGCGGCTCCACACGCTTGCGCGCGATCAGCTCATCGCGCAGCTCCGCGGCGATCGGCCTCGAGCGCTCGAGGGGCGTGCCCGCGAGGGGCGGATCGCTCGCGAACTGCACGGCATCGATCAGGATGAGCTCACGTGCGGTCCGTACCGCTTGCAGCATCGCGTCGAATGCCGCATGGCTTACCACCGGCCGGCCATAGCCGTCGGCCGCGGTCACATCGGCAATGAAGCGCACGGCGGCTGGGTCGGCCGCGTACCAATCGCTCGCCACGTGCATGCCGGGCGGCAATGGTTTGTGGGTCTCCCAAAACGCGGTACCGAGCCAGACTGCGAGCACCGCGCCTGCGATCAGCGGGCGCAGCCAGCGGCGTCGCGGTCTGCCAGACGCCGCGGACGATTGAGACCCGTAAGGCTCGGGCGCCGACTCGCTGGCGAGCATCCGGGCATTGTAGTTGAAGCGCGAGGCGGACTTCGTGTACCCGGGCCTTCAGGGCCGCCC
>DASXNC010000047.1:0-7189 GCA_036495325.1 Steroidobacteraceae bacterium | reverse complement strand
CTTCAAGGGGCCTGCCCGAACTGCACGTCGCGCTGCCCGAAACTTCAAAGGGTGCCAGGGCGCGCCAGGGCCGGAGAACGACGACGGGTGCCGTAGCGGCCTCCCAGTGCCTCACTTTGACATAAAGGGCGACCGATCCGCCGACCCTATGGGCACGAGCCTTGCACTGCACGGGCGACGTTGGCGGAGCGCCGAATGTGGCCGGCGGGCGCAGCGCTGCCCGACCGGATGACCGGCGTGCTTGTGATCCATGGACGCAGACGTGAGTGCACAGCGATCGATGACTTCGAGTGGACTCGCTCGGGTTTGTTCTGACACGCCGATAACAGCCGGCGAGCCGGAACCACCCACGATGAACCGCGAGCGCGAGCATCTCCTTGCAACACTGCTCGAATCCCTCCCGGTCGTCGTGTTCCGGCTCGATCGAGAGCTCCGACACCTTTACGTAAACAGCGCGGTTCGCGAGCTGTTCGGCTTCGGACCCGAGCGCCTGCTCGGCAAACGCCCCTCCGAGGTCGGCGCCCTGGAAATGGCCGGGCCGTTCGAAGCGAAATGCCGGGAGGTCCTCGCCGCCGGCGAGCCACAGCGCTATGACTTCACCCTCGACACGTCGGCGGGCCCGCGCTTCCTCGAGGCGCTCCTGCTGCCGGAAGTCGGGCGCGACGGCCGCATCGAGACGCTGGTCGGCATCACGACCGACTGGTCCGAACGCAAGCGCGTCCAGGACGATCTGCAGGCGAGCGAGGAGCGCTACCGGGCGCTCATCGCGCAAGTGCGCAATTACGCGATCTTCGCCGTCGATCTGCAGGGCCGCGCGACCACCTGGAACGAGGGCGTCGAGCGCGTTCTCGGCTGGTCGCGCGAGGAGTTCATGGGGCTGCCCGCCGAGCATCTGTTCACGCCGGAGGACGTTGCTCGCGGCGTGCACCGTTTCGAGCTGCAGCGTGCTGCCGAGGAGGGCAGCGCGACGAACGATCGGTGGCTGAGGCGCAAGGACGGCTCGCCGATTTTCGCGACCGGCATGACGAGCCGCGTCATAGGCGAGGCGGGACACGTCACAGGCTTCAGCAAGGTCCTGCGCGACCGCACCGCCTGGAAGCTCGCGCAGGACGAGCGCGACATGCTGCTCGAGAGCGAGCGCAAGGCGCGCCAGGAAGCCGAGTCCGCGAACCGCCTGAAGGACGAGTTCCTCGCGACTCTCTCACACGAGCTGCGCTCCCCACTCAATGCGATCGTCGGCTGGGTGCACGTCCTCAGGCGCCACACCGAGGCGAGCCCGGAGATCGAGCGCGGCCTCGAGGTCATCGAGCGCAACGCTCGCGCGCAGACGCAGATCATCAACGACCTGCTCGACATGAGCCGCATCATGACGGGCAAGGTCCACCTCGACGTCCGCATGGTGAGCCTGAACAAGATGATCGCGGCCGCGATCGAGGCGATTCGCCCGGCCGCCGAGGCGAAGAGCATTCAAATCGCGCTCGAGCTCGACTCGAGCGTGGACCAGTTGAGAGGCGACTCGAACCGCCTGCAGCAGGTCATGTGGAATCTGCTCACGAACGCGGTCAAGTTCACACCGGTCGGCGGCAGCGTGCGGATCGCCTCGCACCGCGACGATACGCACGTCGAGGTGAGCGTGCACGACACGGGGATCGGTATTCCGAGCGTATTCCTGCCGTTCGTGTTCGACCGGTTCCGTCAGGCCGACGCCTCGACCACGCGCCCGTATGGCGGCCTCGGTCTCGGACTCTCGATCGTCAAGAATCTGATCGAGCTCCATGGCGGCAGTGTGCGCGCCAAAAGCCAGGGAGAAGGCCAGGGCGCGGCGTTCATCGTCCGCCTTCCGCTGCCTCCGGCGGATGCGCCGACGGAGATCATCGCGCAGCGCGCGGCGCCGCCGCCGGCGTGGTCGCTCGAGGCACTGCCGAAGCTCACGAGCGTGACCGTGCTCGTCGTCGATGACGAGGCCGACTCACTCATGTTCTGCGGCCGCCTGCTCGAGGACCGCGGGGCGAAGGTGCTGCTCGCGGTCGATGCGCAGCAGGCGCTCGAGGCGTTGCGGGCGGAGCGCATCGACATCCTCGTGAGCGACATCGGCATGGCGCACGAGGACGGCTACTATCTCATCGCACAGCTGCGCGCGCTCGCGGACGAGCACGCCGCCCGCATCCCGGCGATCGCCGTGACCGCATACGCGCGTGCCGAGGATCGCCAGCGGCTGCTGCTCGCCGGCTATCAAATGCACATCGGCAAGCCGATCGAGCCGCAGGAGTTGATCGCGGGCATCGCAAGCCTCGTTGGAGTAACCGCTCGTCGCGAATCGTCGGGCTGACGCCCGCCCTCGCGACGCTCCCGCGCGACTTTTTCGACCGATTGAGGAACCGGTGCACTCGCCACGGGGTTGAACGCTGGCTCATGCCTCAACGGGAGTCTTCGCATGGCCAACGAATCGACCGGAACCCGTCCGGATTTGAGTCCGCCCCCGCCTCCGCATCCCTATAGCCCGGCCGGGAGCTTCGCGCCTTATTCGAGCGGTGCGCGTCCCTACTCGAGCACGCGCAGTGAGTTCGCGATACCGCGCCGGATCGCCGCCGGGGTCGGTTGGTTCGGCATCGGCCTCGGCCTCTTCCAGCTCGCCGCGCCGCGCACCCTCGCGCGACTCATCGGTCTTGAGGCGCCGCGGACGCGCTGGCTTGAGGCGCCGAGGACATCCTGGCGTGGCGTCCGCCGTATGCGCGCGGCGCAATTGCTGCCGCGCACGCGGTCGCGCGTCGATCCTGTGCACTCGATGATCATTCGCGGCCTCGGCTTGCGCGCGATCTTGAGCGGCATCGGCATCCTCGCCCGTCCGCGGCCCACTCCCTGGCTCTGGACTCGGGTCGTCGGCGGCATGATGGACCTCTCGCTGCTCGGGCTCGCGCTCAATTCCAAGCGGAGGGACCGGGCGAGGCTCGCGGGCGCCACGGCCGCGGTTGCCGGCGTGACCGCGCTCGATATCTACGCGAGCATCGAATTCACGCGCGCGGGGCGCTCACGCCGCCTGCCGTTGACCGTGGCCCGCACCCTGCCCCTCGAGGCAGGCATTCTGATCAATCGGCCGCCGGAGGAGTGCTACCGGTTCTGGCATGATTTCGAGAACCTGCCGCGGTTCATGCGCAGCATCGAGTCCGTGCGCGTCGAAAGCGATCGCCGCTCGCACTGGGTCGCGAGGGCGCCCGGCGGCATCCGCCTCGAGTGGGACTCCGAGATCGTCGACGACACACCGGATCGGATGATCTCCTGGCACTCGCTCAACGCCGACGTGCCGAACGCGGGCTCGGTGCACTTCGATCCGGCCCCCGGCGGGCGTGGAACCTTCGTGCGCGTGCGCATGAGCCACGATATGCCAACGCTTTCCGGGATCGCCGCAAGAGTCATCGGCAAGGTACCGAAGCGCCAGGTGAAGGAGGATCTGCGGCGCTTCAAGCAGATCATGGAGACCGGCGAGATTCCGACGACGCGCGGCCAGCCCTCGGGCAGGCGAAGCTACTTCGCGCGCAGGTTCAGCGGAGACTCGGCTCATGAAGGCTAACTGCTGGTATGGCGCGCACGCGCTGCGCGTCGAGGATGTGCCCGACCCGAAGATTCTGAATCCGCGCGATGCGATTCTGCGGATCACCTCGACCGCGATCTGCGGCTCCGACCTGCACCTGTACGAGGGGTACATCCCGGCCATGATGAAAGGCGACATCCTCGGCCACGAATTCATGGGAGAAGTCGTCGAGGTCGGGCGCGACGTGAAGAACCTCAAAGTGGGCGATCGCGTCGTCAATCCTTTCCCGATCGCCTGCGGGCACTGCTACTTCTGCGAGGAGAGCCTGTTCTCGCTTTGCGAGAACTCAAACCCCAACGCCTGGATGGCCGAGAAGCTCTGGGGCCACGCAACTGGAGGATTCTTCGGCTACTCCCACCTCGTCGGCGGCTACGCGGGAGGGCAGGCCGAGTACGCGCGCGTGCCGTTCGCCGATGTGGGACCTATCAAGGTGCCCGATGAGCTTACGGATGAGCAGGTGCTGTTCCTCTCCGACGTGTTCCCGACCGGGTACATGGCGGCCGAGAATTGCGGCATCCGGCCGGGCGACACGATCGCGGTGTGGGGATGTGGACCGGTCGGCCAGTTCGCGATCAAGAGCGCTCGGCTCCTCGGCGCCGAGCGCGTCATTGCGATCGACCGCTATCCGGGACGGCTCCGGATGGCCGAGACGCGAAGTGGCGCCGAGGTGCTCAACTACGAGGATGTCGACGTGCTCGAGTCGCTCCGCGACATGACAGGCGGGCGCGGTCCGGATGCCTGCATCGACGCCGTCGGCATGGAAGCGCACCTGCCCGGCGTCGTCGGCGCGTACGACCGCATCAAACGGACGCTGATGCTGCAGACCGACCGCCCCTCCGCGCTCCGGCAGGCGATGATGGCGGTCCGAAACGGCGGCGTGCTCTCGATACCCGGCGTGTACGGCGGTTTCATCGACAAGGTTCCGTTTGGCTCGGTGATGAACCGTTCGATCACGATCAAGACGGGTCAGACGCACGTGCAGCGCTACATGAAGCCGCTCCTCGAGCGCATCCAGAAGGGGGAGGTCGACCCGAGCTTCATCATCACGCACCGCCTGAGGCTCGATGAGGCGGCCGAAGGCTACCGAATGTTTCGCGACGATCAGAACGAGTGCGTCAAAGTCGTGTTGAAGCCGTGGGAGGCTCCGTCGCGAGCGGCCTCCGCACGGCCGCGCGCACAGCTGCACTGACTTCGCGGCAAGCGCGAATCAGACGCTCGCCTTGAGCGTCACTCTCACGGTGAAACTCCGCTCGGAAGCGGCGGATGAATGAATCGCCACGGGTCGGCCTCGGACCCCCGCGGCACTTCGATGTCGATCAGCCAAGGTCGTCCGTCCGCAAGCGCCCTCTCGAGTACTGGCCTCAACGCCTCCGGCGATTCAACACGAGCGCTCGCGACGCCGAACGATTCGGCGAGACGCACAAAATCGGGATTGTGGAGCTCCGAGCCAAGCACCCGGCCGCCGAAGCTCTCCTGCTGATCGCGCCTGACATTGCCATAGGCATTGTTGTTGAAGACGAGCGCGACGACACCGATCCCGTACTGGACGGCCGTCGCGAGCTCCTGGACGGTGAACATGAAGCCTCCGTCGCCCGTGATCGCGACGACCGGACGATCGGGGTGCGCGACCTTCACTCCGAGCGCCGTGGCGTAGCCCGAGCCGAGCGTTCCCTGATAGCCGGAAGCGATGAACGTGCGCGGCGCGTAAACCGGATATCCGTACCACGAGGCAAAGCCGACCTGCGAGATCTCGTCCGTCACGATGCCATTGGGCGGCAGCACCTCGCGCAGCGTCCGGAGGTACGCGACCTGCGGCTGAATGGAGCTCACTTCGGCCTCGGCCGCGGCCCTCGCCCGCTTGGCTTCCTCCCGCCAGCCCGTGCGGGAGCGGCCGGCGCGGCGCACGGCTCCCGCGAGCATGCGGGTCCCGGCGGATGCATCGGCGATGATTGCCGCATCGGGCGCAAACCGCCGCATCTCCGCCGGATCGATGTCGATACGGATCGATTTGAGTCCTCGCGGTCGAAACGGCCAGCGCCAGAACGGCACCTCGAGCCGCGTGCCAATGCCGATCATGAGGTCGGTGCGCGGCCACAGCGAATACGCCTCTGCAATCGTGAGCCCGAGCTCATGCGCATTGCTCACGATGCCGCGGCCCGTTCGGAACGCCACGACCGGCGCCTCGATCAGTTCCGCGAGCTCGAGCACCACGTCGGCCGCCTCGATCGCGCCGCCTCCGACGAAAATCATCGGCGAGCGGCTCGCCCCAATCAGCCGCGCCGCGTGCTCGATGCGCTCGGGATCGGGCGGAGGTGGGATGAGACGGGGAAGCGGCGTGCACGGCGGCACCTCGACCGCCTCGGTGAATACGTCCCAGGGCATCTCGATCGCCGCCGGTCCCGGGCGACCCGAGGTCATCTGCTGGAAGGCCTCTGCAATGCGCACCGGTGCAAGCGCCGGATAGTCGATGCGCTCGGCCCATTTCATGAAGCTGCGCAGTGTCGCCAATTGATCCGGCATCTCATGCAGGTGTCCGCGCCCGCGATCCAAGAATCCACGCGGTACCTGTCCCGTCACGCAGAGGACCGGCTGGTTGCCGCCGTACGCCGTGAGCAGCCCGGCCCCTGCATTGAGCACACCGGGACCCGGCACCACCACGCACACCGATGGTCGCCCTGTCGCCCGGGCGTGTCCGAGCGCCATGTAGCTGCACGTCTGCTCATGCCGCGCGCCGATGACTTTGAGGCGCGGCTGCGCTCGGTGCAGTGCATCGAAGAGGCCGTAGATCTGAGCGCCGGGAAGCCCGAAGACCGTGTCTATGCCGTGGGCCAGAAGTCCCGCCACGATCGCTTCGCCGCCCGTCATCCGCGCCATTCAATGCACCACGTTTGCCATCGTCGCAGCCATTACGCGACGATCGATCGGAGGACTCCGACGACCGCGCCGATCATGAGCACGGCTTCCGTGATGCCGGACAGCACCGCGCCCGCCTCCCGCCGTTCCGGTGCCGCGATATAGCCGACCGCGTAGAGGATGCGCGCGGCGAGAAAGACCGCGCCGACGATCGCCGCCCACAGGGCACTCACATAAAGTCCGAATAGCCACACGGCAGGGATGAAGACGATCAGTTGCTCGAGGGAGTTCTGATGCACACGAAAGTAGCGCTCGAACAGCGGATGCCCGCTGACCGCAGGCGCCGCGATGGCGTACTTGCCGCGTGCACGGCCCACGAGTGCGCCGAGGGCGAAGTACTCGATGAGCGCAAGAAGGACGACTAGGGCTACCCAGTTCAAGATCGCATCCCCTGCCGCGCGGCCGAATCGGCCGGCGACGGGGATCTTAACGCCAGCCGCAGGGCGGCTGCGCCGAGATCTCATCGATGGGAATGACGATCGGGTTCCGCGGGGGCACGCAGGCGCCGCGGCGGGTAGCAGGCCCCGCGAAGCACTCAGGCTTCGCGGGGCTTTTCGGGCATTGGCGAACCGTCGGGCGCGGCGCGATCCCTCGACACGCGCGCTCCGCCGGCGGTGCAATCAGCGGTCGTCGTGGTCGTGACGATCGTGATCCCGATCGTGATCCCGGTCGTGATCCCGGTCGTGA
>DASXNC010000046.1:0-2773 GCA_036495325.1 Steroidobacteraceae bacterium | reverse complement strand
CCACGGGCAGACCGCCGGGCTCGCGTTCGTGATGCTCAAGCCTTGGCAGGATCGCCCGGGCAAGCGCAATCGCGTGCAGCAGATCGCTGCGCGGGTCAACCGCCATTTCGCAGGATACCCGGACGCGGTGATCGTGGGCTTCGCGCCGCCGGCCGCCTTGGAGCTCGGGAATGCCACGGGCTTTGATTTCGAGCTCATCGACCAGGCCGGGCTCGGACATTCGGCGCTCATGCAGGCGCGCAACGAGCTCCTTGGAATGGCGGCGAAGGACCCGGTGCTCGCGGGCGTGCGGCCCAACGGGCTCGATGATGAGCCGCAGTACCGCATCGCCATCGATCGGGAGAAAGCGAGCGCTTTCGGACTCACGCTCGCCGATATCAACGATACGATCCAGGCCGCATGGGGGTCGGAGTATGTCAACCAGTTCGTTGACCGCGGCCGCGTCAAGCACGTGTACATCCAGGGCAATCCGCCATCGCGCATGCTGCCGCACGACCTCGATACCTGGTACGTGCGCAATGGCACCGGAGAGATGGTGCCGTTCTCAGCGTTTGCGAACGGGAATTGGTCGTATGGCTCCCCGAAACTCGAGCGCTACAACGGGCTGTCGTCGGTGGAGATCCTCGGGATACCCGCACCCGGACGCAGTAGCGGCGAGGCCATGGCCGAGATGGAACGCCTCGCCTCGAAGCTGACGCACGGGGTCGGGTACGACTGGACGGGGCTTTCCTACGAGGAGAAGGCGACGGGCTCCAAGGCCATCGCGCTCTATGCGGTCTCCCTCGTGGTTGTGTTCCTCTGTCTCGCCGCCCTCTATGAGAGCTGGGCGATTCCCGCATCCGTGCTGCTCGTCGTGCCACTCGGCATCGTGGGCGCAATACTCGCCACGTTCCTGCGCGGTCTCGATAACGATGTGTACTTCCAGGTCGGCATGATCACGGTGATGGGTCTGTCGGTCAAGAACGCCATCCTGATCGTTGAATTCGCGAAGCAGAATCACGAGCACGGTATGAGTCTCATCGAGGCCGCCGTGCACGCCGCGCAGCAGCGTCTGCGACCAATCCTCATGACTTCCCTCGCCTTCTTCATGGGTGTCATGCCGCTGGTCGTCGCCTCGGGTGCCGGCTCAGGCGGGCAAAACGCGATCGGCACCGGCGTAGCAGGCGGCATGGTCACGGCGACGGTGCTTGCGATTTTCCTCGTGCCAGCGTTCTTCGTCGTCGTGCTTCGCTTGTCGAAATCAGGGGAGCGCCACGGCCGGGAGCCGGCCGCACTCGATCACGCACCCGAGCCGGCTGGAGAGCTCTCATGACGCGCGCCCTTGTTGCGTCCCTTGCGAGCGTTGTATTGAGCGCCTGCACCCTCATGCCGCACTATCAGCGGCCGCGGTCCCCCGTACCAGATCGCTGGCCATCGGATGCGCACGCCACTGCGAGCGGCATGGCGCCCTCCGCCAACACGGCCGGCCGGGAGCCCGCTGCACACGCACCCGTTGTCGGCAGCTCCCCGACCGGTATTCCGGCCGATCAGATTGGCTGGCACGAGTTCTTCACCGATCCACGCCTGCGGCGCCTCATCGAGATCGCGCTCGAGAACAACCGGAATCTGCGCATCGCCGTGCTCAACGTCGCCGCCTCGCAGGCGCAGTTCCGGGTGCAACGTGGCGTCCTCTTTCCCTCGATCTCCGCCACCGGCTCCGAGCTCGTCCAGAAGTTTCCGTCGAACGGTGCCTTCTCGCTCGGCGGCCTCGGCGGCGGCACCGGCAGCAATCTCGCCATCCCGACGGGCGCCCGGAGCAGCACCTTCCGCTACTTCAACGCCGGAATCGGCTTCACCAACTACGAGCTCGATCTCTTCGGACGAGAGCGGAGCCTGACGACAGAAGCCTTTGAGCAGTATCTGGCGCAGAACGAGTCGCGCCGCAGTACCCAGATCAGCCTGGTCGGCGAGGTGGCGACGGATTACTTCGCCGTGCTTTCCGACCTAGCGCTCGTGAAGCTGACGCAGGATACGCTCCGCACCGACACCGAGTCCTACGAACTCACCAAGGCGATGTACGATCACGATACGACCACGCTTCTAGCGCTGCGGCAGTCGGAGAGCGTGGTGGACGCCGCGCGCACGAGCCTCGCGCAGTACCAGCGCCAGCTCGCCGAGGATGTACACGCTCTCACGCTAGTGGTGGGTCAGGAGCTTCCCGCAGACCTGCCGCAAGGAAAGGACATCGAGCAGACGAATCTTCTTGCGTCGCTCCCGGCGGGTCTGCCGTCCGCCCTCCTCGCGCGACGGCCCGACATCCTGAGCGCGGAGCATGCGCTGCGCGCGGCGAATGCGAACATCGGCGCCGCGCGAGCGGCGTTCTTTCCGAGCATTCAACTGACCGCCTCCGGCGGCTCGGCGACGAACCGCCTCTCCAGCCTCTTCGGCAAAGGAACCGGAACGTGGAGCTTCAATCCGACGATCACGCTTCCGATATTCACCGGCGGCCAGAATCGCGCCAATCTCGACCTGTCCCACATCGAGAGGAATATTGCCATCGCGCGCTACGAACTCACGATCCAGACGGCGTTCCGTGAGGTGTCCGATGCGTTGAGCGCCCGGGGCACCTATGTCGAGCAGCTCGGCTCGCAAGAGGCGCTCGTCGCTGCGGACGCCGACGCATATCGGCTCGCTCAGATGCGATTTCGGCAGGGGGTCGACAGCTATCTTTCGACGCTCGATGCTCAGCGTTCGCTCTATTCGGCGCAGCAGACGCTGGTCGCCCTACGAGAGG
>DASXNC010000045.1:0-4338 GCA_036495325.1 Steroidobacteraceae bacterium | reverse complement strand
CATTATCGATTGCGCCGCGGCGGACGGCGCGACACGCTCGTTCCGCAGACCGATTCCGGGCTCGGGATTCTCCGCGCGCCGCGCGCCGGCGTCCGAGCGCCGGCCCCACTCGTGCTCACGGGCGAGCTGCGCCGCCGCGCCCGCGCAAGCGAGCCGATCCTCATCACCAAGGCGAATTCCGTCGCGACCGTACACCGCGCGACCTACCTCGATTACGTCGGCGTGAAAACACTCGACGCCGCGGGCGAGGTGACGGGCGAGCACCGCTTCCTCGGACTCTGGACCTCCTCGGTATATCACCGCAGCCCGCGCGAGATTCCCCTACTCGCGCGCAAGGTCGACGAGGTCGTGCAGCGCTTCGGGCTCGCGCCCGACAGCCACGACTCAAAGGCCGTGATGCACGCGCTCGAGACGTATCCGCGAGATGAGCTATTCCAGGCGACCGTTCCCGAGCTCGAGGAGATCGTGCGCGGCACGGTGAATCTCTACGAGCGCGCACTCGTGCGCCTGTTTCTGCGACGCGATGCGTTCGAGCGCTTCTACTCCTGCCTGGTCTACGTGCCGCGCGACCGCTACAACACGGACGTGCGGGCGCGGATCGAGGCGATCCTCCGCCGCGAGCTTCGGGGCCGCGAGATCGAGACCCAGGTGCAGCTGTCCGAATCGACGCTCGCGCGGCTGCACGTGGTGGTGCGCACGGACCCCGCGGCCCGGAGCCGGATCGACGTGGGCCGCATCGAGCGCGAGATCGCGGCGGCCGCAACGACCTGGGCCGACCGGCTGCGAGCCGAGCTCGCCAAGCAGATGGATGAGAGTGCGGCGCTCGCGATCACACAGCGCTACATGCGCGTGTTTCCCGCTGCTTACCGCGATGATGTCGAACCTCAGGAGGCGCTCTCCGACATCGCGGACCTCGAGGCGCTCGAACGCGACCCGAAAACGCTGCGCCTCAATCTGCACCGACCCTCGCGCCAGCGACCCGAGCGGATGCATCTCAAGGTCGTCAAGCTCGGCGATCCGGTGCCGATCTCGGACATCCTGCCGATGATGGAGAACTTCGGCCTGCGGGTGATCGCGGAGCACCCTTATCAGCTCGCGTGGAATCCACCGGGCTCGGCCCTCGCACCGCCAGGCGACGCGCAGGACTCATCGGACTCATCGGACCGCGCCTCGGTCGCACCGGCCTCGGCGTGGATTCAGGACTTCGAGCTCGAGCATCGCGACGGCGCGCGCATCGACATCGAGCGCATCGAGCCCAAGTTCCGCGAGGGCTTCATCGCCGTCTGGTGCGCGGAGGTGGAGAACGACGGCTTCAATCGGCTGCTGCTCGGCGCTGGTCTCGCGACGCGCGAGATCACCGTGCTGCGCGCCTATTGCCGCTATCTGCTGCAGACCGGCGTGGCGTTCAGCCAGGCCTACATGGAGCGTGCACTCGCCGGCAACCCGGCCATTGCGCGCAATCTGTTGCGGCTGTTCGCGCTCGCGCTCGATCCGCGCCTGCCCTCCGGCGCTCACGCGAAAGCCGAGAGGCTCGCGGCCTCGATCCGCCGCTCGCTCGATGCCGTCGGGAGCCTCGACGAGGATCGGATCCTGAGGGCATACCTTGCGCTTGTGCGCGCGACGCTGCGCACCAATTTCTATCAAACAGGCACGGATGGGTCATCGAAGCCGTACCTCGCATTCAAGCTCGACCCGCAGCACATTCCCGACCTGCCGCTCCCGAGGCCGAAATTCGAGATCTTCGTGTACAGCCCGCGAGTCGAGGCGGTGCATCTGCGCATGGCATACGTCGCGCGCGGGGGCATCCGCTGGTCGGACCGGCGCGAGGACTTCCGCACCGAGATCCTGGGCCTCATGAAGGCTCAGAACGTGAAGAACACCGTCATCGTGCCGATGGGCGCAAAGGGCGGCTTCGTCGTGAAACGTCCGCCGGCGGCGGGCGGCGCCGAGCTGCAGCGCGAGGTCGTCGCCTGCTATCAGGCGTTCATGCGCGGGCTGCTCGACCTCACCGACAATCTCGTCACTGGGCGGATCGTTCCTCCACCGCTTCTCGTGCGCCGGGACGGGCCCGACCCGTATCTCGTCGTCGCCGCCGACAAGGGCACCGCGACCTTCTCCGATATCGCGAACGCTATCTCGCAGCAGTACGGCTTCTGGCTCGGCGATGCGTTCGCCTCGGGAGGCTCGGCCGGCTACGACCACAAGCGAATGGGCATCACCGCGCGCGGCGGTTGGGAGTGCGTCAAGCGGCACTTCCGCGAGCTCGGCGTCGACATCCAGCGCACGGACTTCACGGTGGCCGGCATCGGTGACATGTCGGGCGATGTCTTCGGCAACGGCATGCTGCTGTCGCGGCACATCCAGCTCAAGGTCGCATTCAATCACCAGCATATCTTCCTCGACCCTGCGCCCGATGTCCGGCAGGCTTTCGCAGAGCGCGAGCGCCTGTTCAAGCTGCCGCGATCGACGTGGGATGACTACGACCGGCGCCGCATCTCCCGCGGCGGCGGCGTCTATCCGCGCTCCCTCAAGACGATCGCTCTCTCACGGGAGGCGCTGGGCATGCTCGCCCTCCCCGCCGCCTCCGCCACCCCCCAGGATGTTATACGCGCGATTCTGCGCATGCCCGTAGACCTCCTCTGGAACGGCGGAATCGGCACCTACGTGAAGGCATCGGACGAGTCGAACCTCGACGTTGGCGACCGCGCGAACGATGCGCTGCGCGTGGATGGTGCGGAGCTGCGCGCGAAGGTTGTCGGCGAGGGCGGCAATCTCGGCCTCTCGCAGCGCGGCCGCATCGAGTACGCACTCGCGCGCGGCCGACTCAATACCGATTTCATCGACAACTCCGCGGGGGTCAACACCTCGGACGTGGAGGTGAATATCAAGATCCTCTTGAGCCCCGAGGTTGCCGCGGGGCGGCTCCGCGCGCGCGATCGCGACCGGCTGCTCGCGAGCCAGACCTCCGAGGTCGCCGAGCTCGTGCTGCGGAACAATTATCTGCAGAGCCAGGCGCTCAGCATCATCGAGCTGAACGCTGCCGAGCGGATCGCGGAGTATCAGCATCTGATCCGTCTGCTCGAGCGATCGGGCGATCTCTCGCGCGCGCTCGAGTTCCTGCCCGACGAAGAAGCGCTCGCCGAGCGCCGCAAGGCTGGACTTGGCCTCACGCGGCCCGAGCTCGCCGTCGTGCTCTCATACAGCAAGATCTGGCTGAGCCATCACCTGCTCGACTCCGACGTGCCCGAGGATGCGTATCTGTCGCACGAGCTCGAGCGCTATTTTCCGCCGGCGATTCGCCGGCGCTTCGCCTCCGCCATCCGGCGCCACCGCCTGCGTCGCGAGATCATCGTGACGGCGACCACCAACAGTCTCGTCAACCGCATGGGACCCGCGTTCGTGCTGCGCGCGCAGGAGGATACGGGCGCGGAGCCCGCTCGGATCGCGCGCGCCTACACGGCGGCCCGCGAAGTCTTTGACATGAGGCGGCTCTGGGCCGAGATCGAGGAGCTCGACAACCAGGTGCCGGCGAAGCTGCAGTACGCAATGCAGTACGAGACGATTCGGCTGCTGCGCCACGTGACCTACTCGCTGCTCGCCTCGCAGCACCGGCCGCTCGCGATCGATCAGGCGGTGGCCGAGCTGCACGGCGGCGTGCACGAGCTTGCGGGGCATATCGCGGGCTCCCTTGCCGGGCTGCCACACCAGCGCTTTGAGGCTGCACGCGCGCAATACGTTACCGCCGGTGTGCCGCCCGGGCTCGCCGAGCGCGTCGCGAGTCTCGATGCGCTCAATGCGGCGCTCGACATCGTGGAGATCGCCTCCGAGCGCGCGGGTTCCGCCCGGCGCGGCGCGGCATCCGTGCGCGACGTGGCGCGAATCTATTTCGAGGTCGGCGCGCGCGTTGGCCTCGACTGGGTGCGAGACCGTGTCGAGCACCTGGCGGTCGACGGCCCCTGGCAGGCTGTCGCGCGCACCGAGCTGCGCGAGCGGGTGCAGCGCGCCCATCGCCGCATTGCCGAGCAGCTGATGCGTCGACCGTGGGGCGGCGATGTGTCAGCGTGGATTGCCGACTTGAGCGAAACGCGCGGCGAGCCGCTCGTCCGCTGGCAGGAGATGCTCGCTGAGATGCGCGCCGCCGGCGAGGCGGGCGACGGGGGCGATGCGGACTTCGCGACGCTCACCGTCGCGCTCGAATCGGTCCGCAAGCTCGTGGACTAGGAGCCTGAGCTTTCAGGCTCAGACTGCGCAAACAGCCCCGCTGTTTGTTTATATCGCCCCGATCCGATTGGCCGTTCTGGCGCGCGGCTAGTCGATCTTCACGTCGAGTGTGCTGAG
>DASXNC010000044.1:0-2480 GCA_036495325.1 Steroidobacteraceae bacterium | reverse complement strand
CCCCGTACTCCAGCCCATTCCCGCGCCACACGCGCCGGTACTCGCCGATCGCGACGTGGTGGTTGCGGTCGATGCTGGGCACGGGGGCAAGGACCCGGGCGCGATCGGTCGCGATGGAACCGAGGAGAAGAACGTCACGCTCGCGATCGCGCGCTCGCTCGCGGCGCGGATCGACGCCGAGCCCGGAATGCGGGCAGTGCTCACGCGGGACAGCGACGTGTTCCTGCTGCTTCGCGAGCGCATCGACCGTGCGAGCGTGGCGCACGCGGACCTCTTCGTCTCTGTGCATGCCGATTCCATTCAGGATCGGACGATCTCCGGCGCCTCGGTCTACGTGCTCTCCGAGCGCGGTGCGACGAGCGAGGCGGCGCGTGTGCTCGCCCAGCGTGAGAACGCCGCGGACCAGCTAGGCGGACTCCCGCTCGCGGGCAAAAGCCCTGAGCTCAAATCCGTGCTGCTTGATTTGGCGCAGACGGCGAGCATCAGCGCGAGCATGACCGCCGCACAAGGTGTGCTCGCAGCGCTCGATCGAGTGGGCGAGGTGCGCAAGCCGCGTGTGCTGCAGGCAGGTTTCGTGGTGCTGAAGTCACCCGTCATGCCCTCGATGCTCGTCGAGACGGCCTACATCTCGAACCCCGTGGACGAGCGGCGCCTGCGCACGGCGCGGGAGCAGCGCAAGCTCGCGGATGCGATCTTCGCGGGCCTGCTCGGATACTTCGAGCAGAACCCGCCCTCCGGCACGCGCTTTGCGGAACTGCTGAGCAGCGGCGCCTCGAGCGCCGTGCTCGCCGGCGCACCGGGTACGCCGCCGGGCGGCGGGCAGACAGAGGTCCCGCCGGCATCGAAGTTGGGCGCACTGGAGGCACCGTGAATTCGGTCGTAGGGGACACCGTCGTACGCGCACTCGTCGCTGGACTTCCCTGGCGGCCGTCGACGTTTGCTCGAGGAGTTTCCGTAAAGGACGTCGCGATCGTCGAGGGGTGGGAAATGCAGCTCGTTCGGTTCGACGCCGGGGCACACTTTCCGTTGCACATGCATGCGGCGCCCGAGTTCATCTTCATCCTGGAGGGTGAGCTCATCCAGAGCGGACAGCGGCTCGGCGCTGGCTGGGCGAGCGTTTCCTCGACGGGTACGGTGGACGAGGACGTGTGGTCCGAGACCGGATGTACGTTTCTGCTCGTCGATCGAGCGTAATTTCCCGATCGTATCCCGGGTGTGCACGCTCCGGCGTGGTGCATCCGGTGAAGCGGCATCCCATTCCCTTGATTGACCTCGGCAGCGAGGCCGGCATACTCCGCCCTCGATGCCCATCCGCGTCCTCCCCGATGTGCTCATCGATCAGATCGCTGCCGGCGAGGTGATCGAGCGGCCGGCCTCCGTCGTAAAGGAGCTCGTCGAGAACAGCCTCGATGCGGGCGCCCGCCGCATCGAGATCGACATCGAGCGCGGAGGCGTCGGGCTCGTGCGGGTGCGCGACGATGGCGCAGGGCTGCCCGCGGACGAGCTTCCGCTCGCGCTCGCGCGCCACGCGACGAGCAAGATCGCCTCGCTCGATGAGCTCGAGTCCGTCGCGACGCTTGGATTCCGGGGTGAGGCGCTGCCCTCCATCGCGGCGGTCTCGCGTTTCAGGATGGCCTCGCGCACGGCGGATGTGGCCCACGGCCTCGAGATCACCGCCGAAGCGGGCGAGCCGCGCACGCCGCGTCCGTGTGCTCAGGCTGCGGGCACCGTGGTCGAGGTCCGCGAGCTTTTCTTCAACGTGCCCGCCCGACGCAAATTCGTGCGCAGCGATGCGACCGAAGCGGGCCACATCGCGCGTCTCACCGAACGGCTCGCGCTCTCGCGCGCGGAGGTCTCGTTCCGCTTGCGCAGCGCCGAGCGGGTGCTCCTCGATGCGCGTGCCGAGCCGGATGCGGCGAAAGCAGGCGAGGCTCGCGTGAGGGCGGTGCTCGGGGAGGACTTCCTCGGCAGGGCGCTGCGCATCGGCCACACGGCCGGACCGGTCTCGCTCGGGGGATGGATCGGCCTGCCGACCGCCTCGCGCGCGCAGCCCGACGAGCAGTACTGGTTCGTCAACGGCCGCAGCGTCCGCGACCGTCTGCTGATGAACGCGGTGCGGCTCGGCTATCGCGACGTGCTCTATCACGGTCGGCATCCGGCCTACGTGCTGTATTTGAGCCTCGATCCATCTTTGGTCGACGTGAACGCGCACCCGACGAAGCTCGAGGTGCGCTTCCGGGATGCGCGGCAAATTCACGATTTCGTGATGCACGCGATCGAGCGGGCGCTCGCCGGCACGAGGCCGGCGGCCGATGCAGCGCCCGCCGCGCAGCACGCACAGTGGACGCGCAGCCCCTGGGCGGTTGCAAAGGCGGTGCGCGAGCAAGCTTCCGAAGCCTTCGATTGGCGAGAGCAGGGGTCGCTCACTGCCGGTGGCATCGGCGCCCTCGGCGAGGAGGGTGCGCGCAATGCACGCGTCG
>DASXNC010000043.1:0-2618 GCA_036495325.1 Steroidobacteraceae bacterium | reverse complement strand
AGTCAGCCTCAAATGGCCTCAAGTTGTCCTAATCCTGCAGTGCCGCGAAAAGAGGGCGTGCGGCATGGCTCACAGACCTCGCCGCGAAATGCGACGTCCTGCGCGCGCGCCGCTCATTTTGCGAACTGCTTCGCGATTTCGCGCGCCGCGTGCCGGCCGCTCTGCAGAGCCGCCTCGACGGTGCCCGACTCCTCTGGACTTGCGGCCTCGCCCGCAAAGTAAAGCGTCTCGCGGAGCGGCCGCGCAAGCTCTGCCGGCGCCCCGCTCCCGCCGACTGTGATGAAGCTGTAGGCGCCTCGCGCGTGGCGGTCCCGAAGCCAGTCGTGAGCGTACGCGGCGGCAAGCTCGTCGCGCACCTCGGGACCGGCGCCGAAAACGCTCTGCAAGGACACGAGCGCTTGCTCGATGAGCTCATCGCGCGAGCTGCCGGCAAGCTCAGCGGCGCGCGGGCCGCCTGCCCATGCCGTGAGCAGCGGGGCGCGCGCCGGCAACGCAGTCCACATCGTTCGAAACGGAGCCTGCGGTGCATGCAGGAATCCGGCATCGCGAAAACGGCCACCGTGCAGCTCCTCCCAGAACGCACGCCGGAAACGGAGGACCACCTTGACGACCGGACCGACTTCGACGCCACGGAGTGCTACCGCCTTCTCATCGAGAGGCGGTGCAAACCGCACGGCGTCCGGCTCGGCCGGCGGCAGCTGAAGCACGCTGACGGGCAAGGCGACGAGTGCGCACCGTGCGGCGAGCTCGAGCGATCCGGCGGGCGTATCCGCGCTCACGGCCACCGTTCCCGCGCGCCATTCGACTCGTCGGACGACGGCTTGCAGCTTGAGCTCACCGCCTGCCGCAGTGAGCGAGCGCGCCAGATGCGTAGCGAGCGTGCCGTAGCCGCAGGATGGGCGGCCCTGTCCGCCGTCCATTCCGCTCCACTCCTTCGCGATGGCCCGCACGCTCGCCCGGCGTGGGTCGGCGGCGTCGAAGCCCTCGACCATCATCCGGGCGTACGTGCAGACGGCCTCGAGCGAGGGATCGTCCGCCGCGCGTGCGAGAAACTCCTCGACGGAGAGATCCGCCTCGGGCAGCAATTCGACGCGCTGCATCAGTCGTCGCATGCCGGCGAACACGTCCTCTCGCGGTGTCGGCCGGCTCTCGCGTAGCGTCCAGCGGGTGCCCGCCGTATCTATCGCGACGCTGCCGGACTGCTCGAGGAGCGCTCTCGTCGCCGGCGCGTGGCCATGAATGAACTCGGGACCGAGCTCGATCGGCCATCCGAGCGAGGGGTCGGCAAGCGTGAGAATGCGGCCGCCGATGCGGTCGCGCGCCTCGAGCACGCTCACGCGGAGCCCGCGCTCCGCGAGCGCAGCGGCCGCGACGAGGCCCGCGGCGCCGGCTCCGAGTACGGCAACATCGACGATGCAAGGCGCGCGAGACATCGCGCGCATTTTATCCCGCTATTGGCGGTCGGCGAGCTCGCCGGCGAGGGAGTCGAGTGCGCGGGGGGCGCCGAAGAGAGGTCCCTCGGCGAAATCGAACCCCGCGGCGGCCAGCCACCGACTAGTCGCAGCCGTATCGATTTGCTTGGCAGCGCAATGCACGCCCAGCACGCGAGCCGCCTGGGAGATTGCGACGACTCTGGCCTGCGCGAGCTTGTCGCGGAGCGCGCCGCGAGTCAGTGCGCCGTCGACTTTGACGAGTCGCAACGCACGCGATCTGAGCAACTCGAGCGCGCCCGTATCGAAGGTGAAATCATCGAGAACGAGGAAGCAGCCGAGCCCCTCGATCGCGCGTACGACTCGTTCCGCGCGCTCCCGATCCCGAACATACGCGGCTTCGGCGAGCTCGAATCCGAGGCAGGAGGGCTCGATCCCGCTCGACCCGACGGTCTCGGTGAGCGCCTGGGGAAGATTGTCGTCGGCGAGCGCGCCCGCTGAGACCACGAGTGAGAAATGGAGGCTCGCGCCCTCCCCCGCCTCGGGATGAGCGGCCAGCCACGCGCCGAGCTCGCGCAGGGGCGCGAAGAGACTTTGCTCCGGCGTGAGCGGCGGTTTCGGCACGATGCGGAATCGGCGCATGCGCCCGCCGGGCCGGAGCTTCGCGAGCTCCTGGACATGAAGCTCGCCAGCAACGCGCGCCGTGGGCACACTGCTGCCTCGACTCGCGGCTGCTGGCTTCGACTCCGAGAGCTCGAACGTCAGGATGTCATCTACGAGCGGAGGAGCGAGTGCCTCTTCCGTGGTTTGAGCCGCGTCGCGGCCCGAGGACTCAACTGGGGACACCCGGGGTTGAGAGCCACTTGCGTCGCGCTCGGCCGGTGTCTCGATCGCCTTGGGCGCGGACCATTCCAGAATCTCGAGGCTGCGGAGCGCAGTCGCGGAGCTCGTGGTGGATGCGTTCGCCGGCACGACAGGTGTCGAGCCGCTGCTCGAGGCCACATCGGCGTGCCCACGATGCGCGCCCCGTCCCCCAGCCGGCGCGGCGGGCACGGTTCGAGCCGGTGGCCGAAGGAATATCGCGAGCCTCTGCAGGAGCGCGCGGACCGGTGCCGAAAGGACGCGGGCCGCAAGTCCGCCGGAGGTAAGCGCCTTCACGTCCACGAGAATCATGACGAGGCCCACGAG
>DASXNC010000042.1:0-2036 GCA_036495325.1 Steroidobacteraceae bacterium | reverse complement strand
GCCAGTACCCGAGCTCGGCACAGCTCGTCCGTTGCGCCTCCGCGCCGTACCAGACGCCGGGATCGAGGGGTCCGCGAAATCTTGAGCCGTGGTGTGCGGGCGGGTAGCGGAAGGGCGTATAGAGCAGATAATCCAGCCTCGCCGCGGCCCGTGGCACGGGCGGCTTCGACTCCTCGAGCAGGCTCTCGAGCACCTCCTGCTCGGCGCGGCTGTCGACGAGCGCGCGCGTCGCAATGACGTGCTGCGCCTCGACCACTCGCCAGAGCGGCAGCTCGAGACGGGCAGCCTCAGAGCCGACCGCGTTCGGCGTCCAGGTAATTGAGGACAGAGAAGAGGCCCTCGGCCGTGAGGAGCCGATGGGCGGGCACGGCGCCGAGCGCATCGTTCTCCGAATGCAGCCAGGCGCGCATCGCTTCGGACTTGCCGCCGGTGATCGCTGCGAGCGAGCGGTATACACGCACAAAAGCCGCCGCCAGCTCCCATGCCTTGCTGCCCGATGCGAGCTGCCACGCGCCCGCATCGAGCCGTGAAGCGGTCGCGGCGCTCAGGCCGAGAATTTTCGCGAGATCCGCCTGGCGCAGGCCGAGCTCGCGCGAGGCCCGCACGGTGGCCTTCGAGAGCACCGTCGAGGCATCGGTTGCAGCGGCAGGAAGTGGCACGGCCTGACCCTTTCTCTAGAAACTATACCGATTGATTGTTTCAGTTGCAAGGGAGGAGGCCTCAGAACGTCCCGCTGAGCGAGAACGGTCGCCGGCCGCTGGCGTCCGGACTTCCGAGGTAACGCATCGCGTTAACCAGATCGGGCGGAGCTCCCGGCCTCGCCGCGATGAGCGCATCGACCACGTAACCCGGCTCGGGGGTGAGGCGGATCGTGCCGTCGACCGAAAGCGGTCCGCCGAGATCGGTCAGGCGCCCGATGGGTTCGGCGGATGAGGAGCTCGCGGGAAAGATCAGCCGAAAATCCCCGATCGGCTCGCCCCTCGTGCTGAGTCCATGCACATCGATTCGGCCGCGGATCGCTATGAGGCGCGATCCCTTGAGTCGGAGGAAGGGGATGTCCGCCTCCGCGCTGCCCTGCGTGGCGGGTGGGAGCTCTGGAAACAGCACGCGGTCGAGCGGAAATGCCCCGTGCAGATCGCGCGCGGTGATGGTGCCGTTCGGAGCGGCATCGATGCGCGCGCCCGCCGTTCCCGAGCCGCGCGACAGTGTCACGTCCGCCGACAGCGAGCCCATGAGCAGTCGAAGCGGATGCAGTTGCCAGGTGAGATCGCCGATCGGTGAGCCGCTCTCCGCGAGCCCGGCACACGCGCCGTTCCAGAGCGTTCCCGAGATCCTGAGACAGGTGGTGGCGCGGCCAGTAAAAAGCCACGCCGCCCAACGCGCCGGGAACTGGGCAATCAGGACCGCCCCGAACGCCGCGACCGCGACGACGGCGATCTTGACTCCACGACGCATCAGGACGCTGGGCGCAGCACGAGTGTGGCGTTGACGAGCCCCGGCCCTCCGGCGCCGTCGATCGTCGCGGACTCCACGTGGATGCGATTCTGCTGTGCAAGCCGTGCGAGCCAGCCGACGAGGGTATCGAATGAGGTCTTCTCGAGGCGCACGTTCAAGCCGCCCTGCGGGCTCGGCTCGCTGTTCGGTGCACCCAGGCCGACTTCGCGGGCCGACTGGTCGACGATGACGATGAGGGAGCGCTGCGAGGTGGGCGCCGCCGATGCCGGGCCCGCCGCGGCGAGCTGCGGCTCGACGCTCTGCATCCAGGCGAGCTCCTGCTGCTTCTGAGCGAGGCGCACTTGCGCGCGTGCGACACCGCGATCGAGCGCAAAGAGCGCGTAGAGCAGCACGAGCACGGCGAGCCCCCCGGTCGCGGCGACCAAGCGCCGCTCGCGCTCGTTGAGCGCTTGAAACCAGGTTACTAACGCGCTCACGGGAGAGCCACTCCTGCGTGGCGCCGCCGCTCAAGCGTGCGGTTTGATCTCGATGCGACCTTCATAATGGGAGCCCGAAGTGTTACCGGAGGTGAGCTCGGCCTG
>DASXNC010000041.1:0-2456 GCA_036495325.1 Steroidobacteraceae bacterium | reverse complement strand
CGTCGACGGCATCGTCCGCATCCGCTCGGATTTCTCGAGACGCATGAGCCAGGGCGACGCCCAGGTGCAGGTGATCGTGCGCGGGACCGACGCGAACCAGGCGCGCCTAATGCAGGCCTACGTCGAGGGAGCGATCGGCTCATGGACGGCACGCGAGGCGGCGGAGGGCCGCGCCACATCGGGCGGTGGCCCGGTCTCGGTCGAGACGCGGATGTGGTTCAACGAGGCGAACGACAGCCATTACTTCCTGGTGCCGGGCGTGGTCGTCCTGGTGATGACCCTCATCGGCGCCTTTCTCACGGCCATGGTCGTCGCCCGGGAGTGGGAGCGGGGGACCTTCGAGGCCCTGTTCGTGACGCCCGTCCGAAGCGGTGAGATTCTGGCCGGAAAGACCATCCCGTACTTCGGGCTCGCGATGATCGGGCTGCTGCTGTGCGTCGTCTCCGCGAAATATCTGTTCGGTGTGCCGGTGCGGGGCTCGCTCTCGGTCCTGACGGGCGCCTCGATGCTCTACGTGCTCGTCGGGCTCGGCATCGGGCTGCTCATCTCCTCCGCCGTGAAGAATCAGCTGGTCGCGAGCCAGCTGACGATGCTCGCGACGTTCATGCCGGCGTTCATGCTCTCTGGGTTTCTATTCGATCTGCGCAGCATGCCGGCCCCGATCCGCGCGATCACGTACATGCTGCCCGCGCGCTACTACGTGGCGCTGCTGCAGACGGTGTTCCTCGCGGGGGACCTGTGGTCGGTGTTGCTCCCGAACTTCGCCGTCCTGCTCGGCATGCTGCTTCTCATCGGCGCCGGCACGCGCCTCATCATGCACAAGAGGCTCGCGTAGGGACATGCTCGCCTCACTGCTCCGTATTCTCGCCTTGACGCGCAAGGAGCTGCTCGCGGTGTTGAAGGAGCGGCGCTCGCGCAACAGCCTGCTGCTGCCGCCGATCATCCAGACGCTGATTTTCGGCTACGCGGCGACTTTCGATCTCAATCACGTCCCCTACGCCGTGCTCGATCAGGACAGGAGCGGGGCATCGCGCCAGCTCGTCGGGAAATTCGACGGCAGCGGCATGTTCGAGCGCGTAGCGAGCCTCGGAAACGCGGATCAAATCCGGCCGACGATCGACAACAAGCGCGCCCTAATCGTCCTCACGATCCCGCCGGACTTCAGTCGGCAGCTCGGCTCCGGGCAGGGGGCCAACGTGCAGGTGATCGCCGACGGGCGCAACTCGAATACGGCCGGAGCCGCGACCGGATACGCGAGCGCCATCGTCGATGGGTTCAACGCCGACTGGCGGAGCGAGCACGGTCTCGCGGGCCCGTCCGTCCAGGCCGAGATGCGCTCGTGGTTCAACCCCAACTTCGAAACCCGCTGGAACATGATCCCCGGCATGATCGGGCAGCTCACGCTGCTGCAGGTGATGCTGCTCGCGGCGATGTCCGTGGCGCGCGAGCGCGAGCAGGGCACGTTCGATCAGCTGCTCGTGACCCCGTACCGGCCGTACGAGATCATGGCCGGCAAGGCGGTTCCGGCCATGCTCATCGGGCTCGTGCAGGCGACGGGCGTGCTGCTCGTGGCGCAGCTCTGGTTCCGCATCCCCTTCGCGGGCTCGTACTTCACGCTCTACTTCGGCCTGGCGTTCTTCGTGCTCGCCTCGGTCGGCCTCGGGCTCATGGTCTCGGCGGTCTCCTACACCATGCAGCAGGCGATGCTGTTCTCGTTTCTGATGATCATGCCGTTCGCGACACTCTCGGGTCTCACCACGCCGCTCGAGAACATGCCGCTCGCCCTGCAGTACTTCACGCGGATCAATCCGCTGCGCTATGCGGTCGACATCGCGCAGCGCGTCGACCTCGAGGGCGCCTCGTTCGTGCAGCTCGGCCCGGACCTTTGGCCACTCGCGGTGATCTCGGCCTTCACGCTGACGGGGGCTGCGTGGATGTTTCGCAGCCGGTTGCAGTAGGGCGGAGGACGCTCATGCCATGAACGCCAGACGGACATTCACATCGATGCCCGCATGCCGATTCGCATTTGTCGGGGCCGGCTGCGCAGTGCTCCTCGTCGGCTGCGCCGTCGGCCCGAATTTCGCGCCCCCGAAGCCCGACGTGCCGGCGACGTGGTCACACACCGCGCTGGGCGCGGGAGCCCACCGCGAGAGCAGCGGCACCGGCACGACAGGCGCGTCAACGAGCCGCGGGGGGGCGGCGGGCGCTGCAGGTAGGTCTGCCGCGAACGGAGCGGGTGGCGCGAGCGCCATCGACACGAGCGCGCTCGACATCGAGAAGTGGTGGTCGAGCTTCAATGACCCGACGCTCACCTCGCTCATCGAGCGCAGCTTTGGGACGAATCTCGACCTGCAAGAGGCCGTGGCGCGCATCGAGGAGGCGCGCGCGCAGCGCCAGGAAACCGCTGCCGGCCTATGGCCGACGCTGGCGGCGAATGCGAGCTTCACGCGCCAGCG
>DASXNC010000040.1:0-2333 GCA_036495325.1 Steroidobacteraceae bacterium | reverse complement strand
TGCTGGTACTGGGCCGCTCGGCAGCGGCCTCGCCCTATCTCCCCATTGACGACAGCACGATTCTCGAGCGCGTGCCGGCGCGCGCGGCGCTCGAGCGCCTCGCGCCTCTGCGCGACGCGGTGGCCGCACATCCGACGGATCTTCCGGCGACGCTCGCGCTCGCCAAGGGCTACATCGAGATCGGACGGCGCGACGCCGATCCACGCTTCGTCGCCTACGCCGAGGCCGTGTTGCGGCCTTGGCTTTCGAACACCAATCCGCCAGAGAGCGCTCTGGTGCTGCAGGCGACCGCCTTGCAGTATCTGCATCAGTTCAAGGCGGCGCTTGCGCTGCTCGACGAAGCGCTGGTCCGCCAGCCGCTCGACGGCCAGGCCTGGCTCACGCGCGCCGCACTCCTCGAGCTCACGGGGCAATACCCCGACGCACGCCGAGCGTGTGCGCGCATCGCGCGGACGGTCGATGAGCTGGTCGCCCTCACCTGCCTCACGAGTGTCGACAGCCGGGCGGGCAGGCTCGCCGCGAGCTACGCGGCGCTCCGCGGTGTCGCGAGCATCGATCCGCGACTTCCCGCCCCCGTGCGCAGCTGGATGCTCTCAGTGCTCGCGGACATGGCCGAGCGCAGCGGCGATGATCACGCCGCCGAAGCGGATCTGAAGGACGCGCTGACGGCCGTGCCCGATGATCCGTATCTTCGCGCAACCTATGCGGATTTGCTGCTCCGTCTCGATCGACCTGCAGAGGTGATCGCATTATTGAAGGGCAGCGAGGCGCAGGACCCCTTGCTGCTGCGCCTGGCGATCGCCGGGAAGCGCTCGGGAAACTCCGGCGCCGAACGCTGGGCCGCCCTCTACCAGGAGAGACTGCGTGCGGCGCGGCGCGATCGCGACTATACGCATCGGCGAGAAGAGGCGATGTTCCTGCTGGAGGTGGCCGGCGATGCACAGGCGGCGCTCAAAGCGGCGGCCGAGAATTGGGCCGCCGAGCAACGCGAACCCCCCGACGTTCGGATCTATGCCGCGGCCGCAGCCCGCGCGGTCGCTCGCGAGGATCTGCGCCTGCTCGGGAGCTGGATCGCCGCGACTCGGTATGAGGACCTGACTTTGCGGCCGGTGCCGGCGCTTGCCGCGATGCGCCTCCCATGAAAGGCCGGCTTAAAGCGCTCGGTGCTCTCGTCATGGTGCTCTGGACCTCGACCGCCGCAGCCCACAAGCCGAGCGATAGCTATCTGGCGCTCACCGTACCGGCCGCGGGCACCGTGCTCGAGGGTCAGTGGGACATTGCGCTGCGCGACCTCGAGTTCGCCCTCGGACTCGACGCGAATCGCGACGGGGCTATCACCTGGGGCGAGCTCAAGGCGGCGAGGACACGGATTGCCGAGTACGCGTTCTCGCGGTTGACGCTGGAGGGAATCGGCCGCGGCGAGCGTGCACGATGCGCGACCCTACTCACCGGATTGCTCGTGGACGAGCATGTCGACGGCCACTATGCGGTGCTGCGCTTTCACGCTGACTGCGGCCTTCGCCCGATGCAGCTGGCGGTCAACTACCAACTGCTCTTTGACGTGGATCCTACTCACCGGGGCCTGCTTAACGTGGTGGGCTATGGGCATGAGCAGGCAGAGGTATTGAGCAACGATGCGCCGGCGATGACGGTGAATCTCGCCTCACCGGAGCGATGGCAGCAGTTCAAGGACTTCCTCATCGAGGGGATCTGGCACATCTTCAAGGGCTACGATCACATTCTCTTTCTCCTGACGCTGCTCTTTCCAGCGGTTGTCTTGTACGGACGATATGGCTGGGAGCCGCGCGAATCCCTGCGCGAGGCCGCACTCGACGTACTCAAAGTGGTCACGGCCTTCACCCTCGCGCACTCGCTCACACTCTCTCTCGCCGTCCTCGGCCTCATCCACCTGCCCGCCCGCTGGATGGAGTCCGCCATTGCAGTGACCGTGCTGCTCGGCTCGTTGAATAACTTGCGGCCCGTCATCGTCAACCGTCGCTGGGCGGTGGCCTTGGCATTCGGCCTCGTGCACGGCTTCGGCTTCGCCTCGGTGCTCTCGGACCTTGGACTGAAGGGGACCAGCCTGGTGCTGGCGTTGGTCGGTTTCAACTCCGGTGTTGAAATCGGACAAATCGCCATCGTCTTGTGCGTGTTGCCGATGGCGTTTGTGCTGCGGCACACGACTCTCTATCGGCGGGCATTCATGCCCGCGGGGGCCGTCGCGATCAGCGTCGTCGCCGTCTACTGGCTCATCGCACGGCTTACGGGCACGAACCTCGGATGAGGTTCGCAGACCTGAGCCGATTGCGAGGCGCGCTCGTGGGATCTAGGAT
>DASXNC010000039.1:0-1613 GCA_036495325.1 Steroidobacteraceae bacterium | reverse complement strand
CGACCGATGCGAATCGATCCGCACCGCGCCGTGTCCGGGAAAGTGCTTGGCCGTCGCGGCCATGCCCGCCTCGCGCATCCCGTGCGCGTACGCCACCGCGAGCTGTGCGACAGCATCGGCGCGCGCGTGAAACGCACGATCGCCGATCACCTCGCTCAGGCCGTAGTCGAGATCGACACAGGGTGCGAACGACAGATCGATGCCGTGCGAGCGCAGCTCGGCGGCCATGAGCCAACCCATGCGACGCGCGAGCGCGAGGCCCTCGCGGACATCCGCATCGAATTCGTGGCCGATGCGGCGCGCGGGCGGTAGATGTGCGAACGGGGCAGCTCGAAAGCGCTGCACGCGGCCGCCCTCATGGTCCACGGCGACGAGCAGCGGAGGACTGCGGGCGCCGTGAATGGCGCCGACGAGCGCCGAGAGCTGTGCCGACTCGGCGAAATTGCGCGTGAACAGAATGACCCCGCCTACGAGCGGATGCTTGAGCAGCTCGCGCTCCTCTGCGTCGATCTCGGGACCGGCGAGATCGATCATGAGCGGCCCCAGAGTCATTGACGTCAGCCTCTCCCACTATCCGCCGGGCGTAAGGAGCGCAAGCGACTCGACGTGTGTGGTATGGGGGAACATGTCCACCACTCCGGCTGCTTCGAGCACGAAGCCGTGCTCGTGAACCAGCACCCCCACATCCCGCGCAAGACTGCCCGGATGGCACGAAATATACAGCACCCTTTCCGGGGCAATTCGTGCGATGGTCCGCATTACGTCACGAGCGCCCGCGCGCGGTGGATCGAGCAGCACGTGGCTGAACGGCCGGGAAAGCCAGGGAAGATCGTCGAGCGGCTGCGCGAGATCGGCCGCAATGAACGAGGCGTTTCCGATCCCGTTGAGGCGCGCATTATGTCGTGCGCGCTCGACGAGCCCCGAATCCCCTTCGACGCCGAGCACCTCGGCCGCCCGACGGGCGAGCGGCAGCGTGAAATTTCCGAGACCGCAGTACAGATCGAGCACGAGCGAGGCGGGCGTCAGATCGAGCAATGAAACCGCCCGGCTGACGAGCGCCTCATTGATCGGGCCGTTCACCTGCACGAAATCCGTCGGCGCGAACTCTATTCGCACGTCGAACTCGGCCAGCGGGTAATCGAGAGGCGCCTCCTCGTCCCCGGGGTCCGCCGGGCGAGCGTCGCGCCCTATTGAGAGCCGCGTCACGGTATCGAGGCCGCCCCGCTGCAGATGCAAACGCACGCGATGCGCGCGCTCGAAGCGCTCGAGTTTCTCGAGATCGGCGGCCGTCGGCTCCGCGAGCACGCGCAGCACGAGCGCGGTTGCGCTCTCCCCGACCGCGACCTCGATCTGCGGAACGCGCTCGCGCACCTCGAGGCCCGTCAGCAGCTCTGCCAGAGGACCGATCAGCGCGCCGGCCGGCGGTGCGAGCACTTCGCAGCGCTCCGTCGCCGTGACGTAGGGCGAGAGTCGCTCTCGGAAACCGACCAGCACCCGGCCTTTTTTGATGACATAACGCGCACCGAGGCGCGCACGCCGCCGGTAGCCCCAGGCCGGCCCGCGGAGCGCCTCGAGCCAGCGCTGCGGCTCGGCGCGCGCCACCCGCGCGAGGC
>DASXNC010000038.1:0-7061 GCA_036495325.1 Steroidobacteraceae bacterium | reverse complement strand
AATACCGGCCCTCCCTCGTACGTGAAGTAGACCCTCCGTTGACTGTTCGCGAAGTAGACATGATGCGAACGCAGAAAGTCCGAACCAACCACCATGTCGACTTGCGGTAGCGAGAGATCACCGATTCGAAGGTGTGTGTTGTGAATCTCCTCGCCAGCGAGCTCGAGCCCGGCGATCGGCACGGCCCATGTCTTCGTCGACCGGCCGGCGACTCCGCTGATGGTTCCGCTGGCGACTGACCCGGCGGATTTCGAGGTCAGTCCAGCCCTCCCCGCCGCATGGATGTCGAGAATCGTGCTGCTCGCGCCCGTATCGAACATGACCCGGATCTCGACGCCGTTCACGTGGCCGATGACAGTGGGTGAGGCTCCGTCGTGCGCAACGCCCACCGCTGAGTACGGGCGCGACCCCGCCCAGTAGACGGGCGCAACGTCTCGGCATCCTTTCGGCCGGACGAGCTTGATTACGCGGCGCGGCAGATCGTAATCGAGATCGTAGTCATCGAGGATGTCGCGGCCAATGAACCCTGCGACCGGGCCGCCGACGCGCAGGTCCGACACGATGAGCTTCGCGTCCGAGATGCGTGCGCCGCCGAGGCGAACGTTCGCGACGACATACGCGAAGAGCCTGCCGGTGCCGCCGGCGCCGCCCACACCTTGGATGACCGGATGGCCACTCGGGGATTGCCGTGCGAGGTGCAGCTTCGCTGCCGCAGCGTAGCTCAGCAGGCTGAACGTCGCGCCATTGTCCAGCACCATTGGGACATCGGCGCCGTCGATCTGAGCCACGACGACGGCCTGATTCGCGACCATCGTCACTGGGAATTCAGCCATCACGCGCAGTCGGCACTCCGCGAATGAGCGCGTGCTGACGAGGCACGCTGCGATCGCGGCGAGACACGCGGCGATGGAGGAGACATTTCGCATGGCTCGGCGGGGATCGTAACGCCAAGCGGCGGTCGCCGTCGGTGTGCGCCTCGGGCATGATGCCGTACGCAAGCGTCTGGCCGCGAAGCTCAGGTGCTGCGTCCCGCAATAGCATGTCCGGGTGGGTAGTGCCCTCGGGCTGGGGGATTAGGTGCGGTTTTCCTTGTTCGCAATTGCCGCGGCAGTCACTGTCGTCACAAGGGGGATAGCCATCCCCGCCGCGGCGGTTGCGGCCCCCGGGGCAGCGCCTGCGAACCCCGCGGCGGCGAGCGCAACCGTCCCAAGCCCTGCCGGTGCCGTCGATGACACGAGACTCCGCCATGCGCAGGAGGAGCCCGGCAACTGGCTCATCTACGGCGGCGGGTGGCAGGAACAGCGCTACTCACGGCTCACCGAAATAGACCAATCGAACGTAGGCCGTTTGGGTCTTGCCTGGTCCTTCGAGTTCGACACGACGCGGGTTCAGGAATCGACGCCGCTCGTCGTCGACGGGGTCATGTACGTCACCTCGGCCTGGAGCAAGGTCTTCGCCCTCGATGGCCGTACGGGCCGCGAGATTTGGCGATTCGATCCGCGAGTGCCCGGGGCCGCTGACGTACCGACGTGTTGCGGAGTTCCGAATCGCGGCGCGGCCGTGTACCACGGCAAGGTCTATGTCGCGACGCTCGATGGCCGGCTCATCGCGCTCGATGCAGGGACGGGAAGGCTCATCTGGAGCGTCATGACGGTTCCCGCAAATCATCGCTACACCATCACGGGCGCACCGCGCGTCGCGCGCGGCAAGGTGTTCATCGGCAATGCGGGCGCCGATTTCGGTGCGCGCGGTTTCGTCAGCGCCTACGACGCGGAGACCGGGCGGCTCATCTGGCGCTTCTATACGGTGCCCGGCGATCCCGGAGCAAAGCCCGATGGCGCGGCATCCGATCGGGTACTTGCCGCGATCGCGCGGACGACCTGGTCCGGCGAGGGCTATCGCTATGGCGGGGGCGGCGGCACCGTTTGGAACGCGCTGGTCTACGACCCCGACTTCAATCAACTGTATCTGGGCACCGGCAACGGCTATCCCTGGAACGGACACTTTCGCTCGGCCGGCGGAGGCGACAATCTGTTCGTCGCCTCCATTGTCGCCCTCGACGCCGATACGGGGCGCTACAAGTGGCATTACCAGGAGACTCCCGGGGATTCGTCGGATTACGACTCGATCGCCGATATCACACTCGTCGATCTGCCGCTCGGTGGAACGGCGCGCAAAGTGCTTCTCCATGCACCGAAGAACGGATTCTTCTATGTCATCGATCGAAAGACGGGAAAGCTCCTCTCGGCAGTGCCCTTCGTACCCGGTGTCAACTGGGCGACGCGCATCGAGACGCCGAGCGGCCGGCCGGTGATTGCACCGGCGGCAGAGTACGGAGAGCAATCGTGGGTCGGGAGACCGGCCGCGGGCGGCGCACACAACTGGAATCCCGTCGCGTTCAGCCCGCAGACCGGTCTCGTCTATCTCGCGGCGAGCGAGACACAGATGACCTTCCGCCCGGCACCGATGCTCGAGAATGATCCGGCCGTTGCGAACCTCGGAATCCATCTGTTCGACGGACCCGCGCGTGTTGCCGCCTCAGCGGCCGGCTCCGGGAAATCGAGCGCGCAGGGGAAATCGGCTGCCCCTATGCGCGGTGAGGGCCACGCGGGCAGCCTCACGGGAAACTACCTCCTTGCATGGAATCCGCTCACGCAGCGTGCCGTCTGGCGCGCCGCGGGCGGCGGGGGCGGCGTGCTCGCGACGGCGGGCGGTATCGTCTTTCAGGGGCGAAGCCGCGAGGGAGTGCTGGGCGAGCTCGTCGCATTTCGTGCCCAGGACGGGGCAGTGCTCTGGCGGCAGCCGGTCCCAGACGCCGTTCTCGCGGGCCCCATCGCGTACGCCGTCGATGGCGTGGAATATGTCGCGGTCACCTCGGGCGCGTCGGTGCAGAGCTCGACCTCGACGCCGCGTGCCCGGCACTTCGGGCTGCTGCTCACGTTCAAGCTCGGCGGCGCCACTCAGATGCCGCCCGATCCGCCGCTTGCCCCGCCGCCGAACCCACCGGTCGAGGTCGCCCCCGCCGCCGAAGTCACAGCCGGCGAGGCGTTCTACGGACACCTGTGTGCCCGCTGCCACGGGGTCGCAACCGCCTCCTCGAACGTCATTCCGGACCTGCGGCGCTCGCCGGCTCTGACGAACCCGGAGCTATGGCGGGCCATCGTGATCGGTGGGGTGCTCGAGGACCGCGGAATGATCGGCTGGAGCCGAGAGCTCGATGCCCCTCAAGCACAATCCATCCGCGCCTACGTGGGCGAGCAGGCGCGAGCGCTTCAACGCGCGGAGCGCGACCGGGCGGGCGCCGATCTGGCGGGACGGCCTTGAACGGTCATGCCGCGTCGGGAAAGGTGTTTATCCTCTCAATGAGCCGCGCTTGAGGCCGGCTCCCTGCCGAAGCGTTATAGTTGCGCCCTTGAAGCCTCTCCCTGGAGTTGCGCGATGAACGTTGCACAAGTGGCCGCCGAGATCATGAAGCGTGAGGGCACGGATTACCTCATGGCCTATCCCCTCAATCCGCTCACCGAATCCTGTGCAGCGGCCGGCATCCGCCCGATCATCGTGCGGCAAGAGCGCATCGGCATGCACATGGCCGACAGCATCAGCCGGCAGACCTCCGCCGAAAAGGTCGGCGTCATGTGCATGCAGAGCGGACCGGGATGCGAGAACGCTTTCGGGTCCGTCGCACAGGCGTGGTCCGAGGGCGTACCGCTCATCGTGATGCCGGGCGGCTACCCCCGTGACATCGTCTGGGTGCGGCCCAGCTTCAACGCGACGCTGAACTACCAGCATGTCGCGAAGACCTGCGAGATGATCACGACGCCCCAGATGATCGTTCCGGCGATGCGCCGCGCGTACACCATGGCGCGCAACGGTCGCCCCGGGCCGGTGGTGCTCGAGGTCCCGGGAGACATGTGGAACCAGGAAGTGCCGGGACAGCTCGAGTACACGCCCGTGAAGCGGACTCGCTTCGCGCCGGATCCGGCGGCAGTCGATGCCGCCGCGGAAGTTCTGATCAACGCCAAGCGACCGCTCATTTACGCCGGTCAGGGCGTGCACTATGCGAAGGGCTGGCCCGAGCTGCAGCAAGTCGTCGAGCTGCTCGAGGCGCCGATCTGCACGAGCCTCGAGGGTAAGAGCGCGATCCCCGAGAGCCATCCGCTTGCGCTCGGCTGCGGGGGCGTATCGATGCCCAAGCCGGTCTGGGACCACGTGCAGAATTCGGACGTGGTGTTGGGCGTCGGAGTGAGCTTCACGGCGACCGGGTTCGGCATCCACTTCCCGACTCGGAACAAGACGTTCATCCACAACACCGTCGATCCGATGGAGATCAACAAGAACATCCCGACGGACTATCCGCTCATCGGCGATGCGAAGCTCACGCTCGCGATGCTGCACGATGCGCTGAAGGAGCGCCTCGGCGGCCGCCCGCGCGGGCTCGCGGCCCAGCGCGCCGCGGCGATCAAGGAGTCGAAGGAAGCCTGGCTTGCGCAGTGGAAGCCTCTCCTCACGAGCGAGGAAAAGCCGCTCTCGCCCTACCGGGTCATCTGGGATCTGATGCACGTCGCAGACGTCCCGAACACGATCATCACGCACGATGCCGGCAGCCCGCGCGATGAGCTCGCGCCGTTCTGGAACCCGGTGACGCCGCTCTCCTACATCGGCTGGGGCAAGACGACGCAGCTCGGCTATGGCCTGGGGCTCGCGATGGGAGCCAAGCTCGCCCATCCGGAGAAGCTCTGCATCAACGTCTGGGGTGATGCCGCGATCGGCATGACGGGTATGGACTTCGAGACGGCCGTGCGCGACCGAATTCCGATCCTGACCATCCTGTTCAAAAATAGCTCGATGGCGATGGAGATCCCGCACATGGAGTTGTCCACGAAGAAGTATCGGTCGACGGACATCTCCGGCAGTTACACGGAGTGGGCCAAGGCCCTCGGCGGCCACGCCGAGCGCGTGACCGAGCCTGCCGAGGTCACCCACGCGCTCCTGCGCGCCATCAACGCGACGAAGGAAGGCCACCCGGCGTTCCTCGAGTTCATCACGACGCAGAAGAAGGTCTACTCGACGTTCTCGATGGGCTACCAGAGCCGCGAGAAGCCCGCGTAAGACCGTTCATTCTGCGCTCTTCGAGCCGATCCGACCCGCTCCGGCTGCCCGGGGCGGGTCTTTTTTGGGGCCGTTTGGACATCGACTCCCCGAAAAGATATCATCTTTAGTATCTTTCAGGTCCGATGGGTCGCTCGTGCCGCAGTCGCCGCCTTCCCCGCATCCGTCCCGCTCCAGCTCTCGAGCGGAGGGCGCCGCCGGGCTCGCCCGCGAGCTCGCTCCGCGCGGGGCGTTCCCCGCCGGGCGCGGCGGCTCACTGTCCTCGCGCATCGTGGCCGAGATTCGCGATGCGCTTTTCGACAAGCGGCTCGCGCCGGGGGATTTCCTCGGCACCGAGAGCGATCTCGCTACACGCTTCGAAGTGAGCCGCATCGTCGCGCGCGATGCGCTCAGAACGCTGCAGGCACTCGGGATTGCGGAGATCCGCATGGGCAAAGGCGGCGGTGCGCGCGTCGCGCGTGGAAACACCGCCCTGTTCGCCGAGGCGCTCGCCGTGCAGCTCGAGCTCACCGGCGTATCGGCCGAAGAGATCGTCGATGCGCAGCGCGCGGTCGAGTGCCTTGCCGCCGAGCTCGCCGCCGAGCGGGCAACGGCCGCCGAGCGCGCGCGGCTCACTGAGCTGCTCGCAGTCGCGGAGCGCCGCATCGGCGACAGAGCCGCCTACACGCGCGCCTGCCGCGACTTCCACATCGGCATTGCCGAGAGCTCGCATAATCGTGTGCTCGTCGTTCAGCTCGTTTCCCTTCAGCACGTGCCTTGGCCGAAGGAGAACCGCACCTTGACGCCGAAGGTTGCGCGGCACATCCATGAGGTGCACCGCCAGCTCCTCGCCCTCATCGAGCAACGCGACTCGGGTGGCGCGCGGCGCCTCATGGACGAGCACGTGCGGATGATTCGCGCGCGGCGCTCCGCGGAGCGGGATAGCAAGCGATCCGCAGGGCGCGACGGCCGAGAATCCGCCGACCGGGATGATCGGCAGCGCGGCACGAGCGATCCGCGCACGCCGATTGAGGCCTGCTGCTGAGCGAGGAGACCGTACCCTATGAGCTGCCACCCGAGCGTATGCGCAGAGCGCAATCAAAGTCCGGGAGACCTGACATGAGCAAATTCGTCATTCAGCCGCATTTCCGTCTGCAGGAATGGGTCGCCGAGGAGAAGGGCTACTTCAAGGAGGAAGGGCTCGATTACGTCTTTCGCGAGGAGGTCCAGGCGACCGACGGGAAGGTCCACGACAAGGGCGCGAAGGTCGGCGCATATCAATCCTTCGAGGAGGGACGCTCCTCCGATGTGAGCTGCGCATGTCACTGGACGGTGAATGTCGCGGCGGCGAGCGGCCACGGACGCCTCTACACCGGCGCCTACTCGGTCTCGCCCGCGGGCATCTTCGTCCCGCCGGACTCACCGGTAAAGAATCCTGCCGAGCTCGCGGGAGTGCCGATCTCCGTCGGCTATCAATCGGGCAGCCATTATTCGAGCATCCAGGCGCTCGAGCAGTACCTGTCGCGGGATGACATCAAGCTCTCGTTCAACGACGGCATGCTGTTCAAACGGATGGAGCTGCTGATCGACCGTAAGGTGCCCGCAGCGGCGCTCTTCAGCGGCCCGTACTACTTCGTGGAGCAGCTAGGCTTCCGCAAGGTGATCGACACGACGTTCATGATCTCGACGATGATCACGGGTGACCCCATCCCCGAGGACCTCAAGAAGTATTTCGCCGCACTGCGCCGCGCGCAGCGCGACATCGATCTGCGCCCCGAGCTGTACACGCACTACTATCAGCGTGAATTTCCGGTGCGCTATCACGCCATGATGGACACGCGGCGCTGGGGTCCCGGCGAGCGGCTTGTTTTCGAGCCCTACACGCAGGAGGCCTTCGAGGCGTCGCGCAAATGGATCGCGTCGCACGAGATCTTCCCGAGCGGTGAGCTGGGATCGAAGCTCTACGACCAGAT
>DASXNC010000037.1:0-7394 GCA_036495325.1 Steroidobacteraceae bacterium | reverse complement strand
TGCAGTCCGCCGTCTTCGAGCTGCTCGGGATCGGGCCCGAGGACGCGCAGCGCAAGTTCGGTTTCCTTCTCGATGCGCTGCGGTACGGGGCGCCGCCGCATGGCGGCATCGCGTTCGGCCTCGACCGCATCGCGATGCTGATGGCCGGTGCTGAGAGCATCCGCGACGTGATCGCATTTCCGAAGACGCAAACGGCGGCCGATCCCCTCACGGATGCGCCCTCCGAGGTTGCCGAAGTGCAGTTGCGCGAGCTGCACATCCGGGTGCGCACGCCGCCGCCCGGCTGAGCCAAACGGCGTCCGGCTGAGCCCAATGTCACGCGAGGCAGTCGTCTACGTTCACGGACTCTGGTCCTCGCGCGTGGACTCCGTCCTGCTCCGCCGACGACTCGAGGCTGCGCTCGGCTGCGAGGTGTGGATGTTCAGCTATCCGAGCATCTCGAGCTCGATGAGCGAGGTCATCGGGCGACTGCACCGGTTCGTCGGTGAGCAGTGCGAGCGACCGCCGCAGAGGCTCCATTTCGTGGGCCACAGCCTGGGTGGCCTCGTGATCTATCGCTTTCTGGAGCGGCATACGGATCATCCGCACGGGCGGATCGTGTTCATCGGCACCCCAGCCGTCGCGTGTCGCGCGGCGGGAGGGCTCGCGGGGCTGCCCTTGCTGGGTCCTTTCGCAGGCAAGTGCGTAAGGGAGGAGCTGCTCGTCGAACGGGAGCGGCGCTGGAGCAACCCACGCGAGCTCGGCATCATCGCGGGGACCCGGCGGCTTGGATTCGGCCGCTTGGTCGCACGCCTCGAAGGCGACAACGACGGCACGATTACCGTGAGCGAGACACAGCTGCCGGGTGCTTCGGATTTCATCACGATACCGGCGTCGCACATGGGGCTGCTCGTGTCGGCTCGGACGGCGCAGGAGACGGCCGTGTTCCTGCGCGCGGGTCACTTCTCGCTGTCGCCGCGCCTCTCGGTGCCGCCGGTGAGCAGCGCGCGCAGCTCGTAGAGCGCCTCGAGCGCCGCCCTCGGGCTCAGCGCATCGGGATCGAGCGCGGCGAGCGCGCTGCGCACCGCCTCGAGTGCCGGGTCGCGTGAGGGGGGTCCCTCGAGCGCCGTGCCGCCCCCCGGCTGGGCCGTACTGCCCGGCTCCGGCGGCGGTGCGAACAGCGGCAGCTCCGTCTGCATGCCTCGCGCGAGCCGACCATCGCGCTGCGACTCGAGCAGCGCGAGATACTCGCGAGCACGCGCGATGACCTCACGAGGAACTCCTGCGAGCTGCGCGACCTGTAAGCCGTAGCTGCGATTGGCCGGGCCGTCTTTCACGGCGTGCAGGAAGACGATCTCCTCGCTGTGCTCGGTCGCATCGAGGTGCACGTTCGCGCATCCCTCGACTTCGTTTGCGAGCGCCGTGAGCTCGAAATAGTGCGTCGCGAACAGCGTGAAGGCCCGCAGGCGCACCGCGATGTGCCGCGCCATCGACCAGGCGAGCGACAGACCGTCGAATGTGCTGGTGCCGCGGCCGATCTCGTCCATGAGGATCAGGCTGCGGCGTGTGGCGTTGTGCAGGATGTTCGCGGCCTCGGTCATCTCGACCATGAACGTCGAGCGACCGCCCGCGAGATCGTCCGCGGCGCCGATGCGCGTGAAGATGCGGTCGATTGGGCCGATCAGCGCGCGGTTCGCAGGCACGAAGCTGCCCATGTGGGCCAGGATTACGATGAGCGCGGCCTGGCGCATATAGGTCGATTTCCCGCCCATGTTCGGACCGGTGATGATCAGCATCCGCCGCCCGGCATCGAGCTCGAGGTCGTTCGGCACGAACGTGCCCTCGAGGAAACGCTCGACCACGGGGTGCCGACCACCCTCGATGGAGAGAACCGGCTCCTCGGTGAGCTGCGGCTCGGTCCAATCGAGCTCCGAGGCGCGTCCCGCGAGGCTCGCGAGCGCATCGAGCTCGGCGATCGCCTGGGCCGTCGTCTGCAGGCTCCCTAGCCGATCGGTGAGCTGCGTGAGCACTTCCTCGTAGAGCTCCTTCTCGCGCGCGAGTGCGCGCTCACGGGCACTCAGAACCTTGTCCTCGAAACTCGCGAGCTCCGCCGTGACGAAGCGTTCAGCCGATTTCACGGTTTGCCGGCGGACATAGTCCTTCGGCACGCGCTCGGCGTCGCGCCGCGACACTTCGATGAAGAAGCCCTGCACGCGATTGAAGCCGAGCTTGAGCGCCGTGATGCCCGTGCGCTCCCGCTCCCTGCGCTCGAGCTCGAGGAGAAACTCGTCGGTGTGGGTGGCGATGCGGCGCAGCTCGTCGAGCTCGGAGTCGTAGCCGGGCTCGATCACGTCGCCGTCGCGCAAGAGTTGGGAGGGCTCCACCGCGACGGCGCGCTCGAGCAGCGCGCGCGCATCACCGTGCTCTGCGATGCGCGCCAGGAGCGCTTGCAGGAGCGGCGAGTCGAGGGCGGCGAGCTCGCGACGCAGCGCGGGCAGTGCGCTGAGCGCCGTGCGCAGCTGCGCGAGATCGCGCGGACGCGCCGAGCGCAGTGCGATCCGCGCGAGGATCCGCTCGATGTCTCCGACCGCGCGCAAGCGCTCGCCGAAGACATCGAACCGGCGCTGGTCGATGAGCGTTGCGAGCGCCTGATATCTCGTCCGGAGCAGGGCCGCCTCGCGCAGCGGCCGATTGAGCCAGCGCCGCAGCTCGCGCGAGCCCATGGCGGTCGCGCATCGGTCGACGATCGCGAAAAGCGTCGCCTCGGGGTGCCCCGATTGCCCCGACAGGCTTGCATCGAGCTCCAGATTGCGCCGCGTCGCGGCATCGAGGATGAGCGCATCCGAGCGCTCCTCGACGGAAAGCGCGCGGATGTGCGGCAGGGCGGAACGCTGCGTGTCGCGGACGTATTGGAGGAGCGCGCCTGCGGCGGTGAGGGCGAGCGGCAGCTCGTCCACGCCGAAGCCTTTCAAATCGAGCGTGCCGAGCTGGTCGGTCAGGAGCCGCGAGGCGCTCGCGAGCTCGAAATGCCAGGGCGGCCGCATGCGCACCGCCGTCCCGTTGCGGGCGAGCACCGCGGCCTGCGGCCGCATGTCGTCGGGCACCAGCAGCTCCGCGGGCTTGAGGCGCTCGAGCTCCGCCGCGAGCGCATGCTCTCCCTCGGCTTGCAGCAGCGTGAAGCGGCCCGCGGCGAGATCGAGCCACGCGAGCCCGAATCGCTCCGCGTCGCGCGCGAGCGCGGCGACGAGCGTCTCGCGGCGCTCATCGAGGAGCGCCGCCTCGGTGACGGTGCCCGGGGTGACGACGCGCACGACCTGACGGTCCACCGGCCCCTTCGATTTCGCCGGGTCGCCGAGCTGCTCGCAAATCGCGACGCACTCGCCCTTGCGCACGAGCCGCGCGAGGTAGCTCTCGACCGCATGTACGGGCACGCCCGCCATCGGAATCGGCTGCCCCGCCGACTGGCCGCGCGTCGTGAGCGTGATATCGAGCAGCGCCGCCGCGCGACGCGCGTCGTCGTAAAACAACTCGTAGAAATCTCCCATGCGGTAGAAAAGCAGCGTGTCCGGATGCTGCGCCTTGACGCGCAGGTACTGCTGCATTACCGGCGTGTGACTGGAGTTGGGATCGACCTGGGGCACGGCACTCATGCTTTTCATCTAAAATCAGCTACATGGAAGCGCGCGAATGAAGAACCTCTGGAACGATATCGAAGCGGCGACGTTCGTGGGCGATCTCGCGGAGCGCCTCTACAGCTCCCGATTGCTCGGTGCGGATGCCACGCTCGTGATGCACGGTGGGGGCAACACGTCCGTCAAGAGCCGCGTCAAGGATATCTTCGGGGAAGAGGAAGACGTCATTTTCGTCAAGGGAAGCGGCTCCGACCTCGCGACCATCGAGGCGGCAGGCTTCTCGCCCTGCCGCATGAGTCATCTGCTGCGGCTCGCGAAGCTCGAGTCGCTCCCGGACACGCAGATGGCCGTCGAACTCCGGAAGAGCCTGACGGACCCCGGCGCTCCTTCCCCATCAGTCGAGGCCATTCTCCACGCGCTTCTTCCGGCCAAATTCGTCGATCACAGTCACGCGGATGCGCTTCTCGCCGTGACGAATACGCCCGGCGGGGAGCGCCGCGTCCGCGATCTTTACGGCGACCGCGTCGTCATCATTCCGTACGTGATGCCGGGTTTCAAGCTCGCACGACTCTGTGCGGAGCTCTTTCCCCGGCACGCGGGGCGAGACACGGTGGGCATGCTGCTCATGAGCCACGGGCTCTTCACGTTCGGCAATTCCGCCCAGGAGTCGTACGACCGAATGATCGAGCTCGTAAGCCTCGCTGAGCAGTATCTCGCCCGGCAAGGCGCCGGACCTGCACGGCAAGGCGCCGACACGCACGCGGGCGATGCCTCGTCAGTGTCCGAACAACGTCGCGGCGACGGAACTCGGCCCATTCGGACCGATATCGCAGCTCTCCGGCGCGCAGTATCCGAGGCGGCGGGCGTACCGCTGATCATGAGCGTGAACGACGATGCGGAGGCGCTCGCGTTCGCACGCCGTGCGGATCTCGAGCACATCGCGCAACAGGGACCGGCCACTCCCGATCACGTCATTCGTACCAAGCGCATCCCACTCATCGGCCGCGACGTGGACGCGTATGTCCGCGAATACCGGCGCTATTTCGAAGAGTATGGGAGTCCGACGCTCACGATGCTCGATCCGGCGCCGCGGGTGATTCTGGATCGTCAGCTGGGACTCGCCACGCTCGGGCGCAGCGCCAAGGACGCACGCATCGCCGAGGACATCTATCGTCATACGATGCGCATCATCCTTTGGGCGAATGCCGTGGGTGGCTGGCGCGCGCTGCCCGCGCGCGACATCTTCGAAGTCGAGTACTGGGATCTCGAGCAAGCCAAGTTGCGCAAGAGCGGCACACCGCCGGGCTTGTCCGGCGAGGTCGCGCTCGTCACGGGCGCCGCTTCCGGAATCGGAAAGGCATGCGTCGCATCGCTCCTCGCTCGCGGCGCCGCGGTAGTCGGCCTCGATATCGCCGAGGCCCTCGACGCTTTGCCCAAACGGCCGGACTTCCGCGGAATTCGATGTGACGTCACGAACGAGGCGGAGATCGAGCGAGCCCTCGAGGAGGGCATTCGCGCCTTCGGGGGGCTCGATATCCTGATTCTCAACGCCGGCATCTTTCCGACCGGCACGCCCCTTGCTGAACTTTCAACCGAGGCGTGGCGGCGGGTGATGAACACCAACCTCGACGCCAATCTCGTCTTGCTGCGTCAAAGCCATCCGCTCCTCAAGCTCGCACCGCGTGGCGGGAGAGTCGTCGTCATCGGGTCGAAAAACGTCGGTGCGCCCGGTCCTGGCGTGGCTGCGTACTCGGCCTCGAAGGCGGCCCTGCAACAGCTCGCGCGCGTGGCCGCGCTCGAATGGGGTACGGATCGCATCCGCATCAATACGCTGCATCCGAACGCCGTGTTCGACACCGGCGTCTGGACTCCCGAGGTCCTCGCATCTCGTGCAGCCTCCTACGGGATGTCGGTGGAAGCGTACAAGACGAACAATGTGCTCAAGGTGGAGGTGACGAGCCGCGACGTTGCCGAGCTGGCAGCCGAACTTTGCGGACCGCTGTTCGCCAAGACGACCGGCGCGCAGATTCCCGTGGATGGCGGCACAGTGCGGATCATCTAACGGTACGGATCAACTACGGTGCGGATCAACTACGGTGCGGATGATCTAGATGAACGATATAGCGCTTAGCCGGCTCGCCGCGCGCGTCGGAGCGCAGCTGCGCGGCGCGGGCCTTCGAGTGGTCACCGCCGAGTCTTGCACGGCGGGGTGGATCGCGAAGGCTCTGACGGACGTGGCCGGGAGCTCCGTGTGGCTCGACAGCGGTTACGTCACTTACTCGAACGAGGCGAAGGTGCGCGCGCTCGGGGTGTCGCCGCGCACCCTCGATCATTTCGGCGCGGTGAGCCGCGAGACAGTTCGGGAGATGGCGCGCGGCGCGCTCCGCGCTTCTGGCGTGGAAGTCGCCGTCGCCGTGAGCGGGATCGCAGGGCCCGATGGCGGCACGCCGGGCAAGCCCGTCGGCACCGTATGGTTCTGCACGGCCCGGCGCCGAGGTGCGCGCACTGAGTTCGCCACGCTGCGCGAGCGCTTCGGAGGCAGCCGGGAAACCGTCCGGCGCAAATCGGTCGAGCGGGCGATGCGTTTGATCGCGCGGCTGCTCGCTCCGCCGCCACGACGCGCCCGGAGATGAGCACGCGGCGGCTGTTCTTCGCGTTTTGGCCCAGCGGGGCCATGCGCGAGGCGCTCTCCGCCGCGATCGACGGTGCGATGAAAGCGGTGCACGTGGGTCGCCCGGTGCCGCTCGGCAATCTGCACGTGACGCTCGCCTTCCTCGGCTCGGTGCCCGAGGCCTCGCTCGATCGCCTCGTCGAGCGCGCGCGCGAAGTCTCCGGAGTCGGCGGGCCGGGAGCACCGATCGAGATGCGGTTCGATCGGATCGAGCACTGGCCCCGGGCGGAGATCCTGTGCGCGGCGGCGAGTCGGATGCCGGCGCGCGCCGAGGAGCTCTCGGGTGCGTTGAAGTCGGCGCTGGTCGCGGCCGACTTTCGTCCCGATCTCAAGCCCTTCCGCGCGCACGTTACGCTCGCTCGTCAGGTGCGACGAGCGCCGTACGATCTCGGCATGCCGGCCGTGACGTGGAGCTTCGGAGCGTTCGCGCTCATCGAAAGCCGCACCCTCCCGGAGGGCTCCTCATACAGTGTCGTCGGCTCATGGGCACTGTGCAGCGGCGCCAAGGGGTCGGAGCAGTCGCGCGCGATGCGCGATCACGGCTGAAAAATCGTACGAAAACATCCCTTTCTCGCGCTCGCGGGAAGACTCGATGTGAGATAATTCCTGCGCGAAATTCGGCGCTCACGCTCGCACCGGCTCGCACCCGGATCTGCGCAAATCGAGGCACTTTCAAATGGATGACAACCGCAAAAAGGCGCTCGCCGCCGCACTGGGTCAGATCGAGAAGCAGTTCGGCAAGGGCACCGTCATGCGCCTCGGCGATGCGCCGGCGTCGTGGGACGTGGAGGCTGTGTCGACCGGCTCGCTCGGGCTCGACATCGCGCTCGGCGTCGGTGGCCTGCCGCGGGGGCGCGTCGTCGAGGTCTTCGGTCCCGAGGCATCGGGCAAGACCACTCTCACGCTTCAGGTCGTGGCGGAGATCCAGCGCAACGGCGGCACGGCCGCTTTCGTCGATGCGGAGCACGCGCTCGATCCAGCCTACGCGGAGAAGCTCGGCGTGAACGTCGCGGAGCTCCTCGTCTCCCAGCCCGACACGGGCGAGCAGGCGCTCGAGATCACCGACATGCTCGTGCGCTCGGGTGCGGTCGATGTCGTCGTGATCGACTCGG
>DASXNC010000036.1:0-4329 GCA_036495325.1 Steroidobacteraceae bacterium | reverse complement strand
TCGCGCGACCCAGGCTCCCGAGCGCCTTCTCGAGGTTTCAATGGCCGCCGGTGATCCCGACTCGCTCGACGAGGTGCTGCCCGAGGCCGAGCCCACGCCGGCGCCCTCTCCTCTTATCGCACGTCTGCCGGAGCTGCTCGCGGCCGGACCGGCCGCGCGGGAGAGCTACCGCGCGCTGCGGAGGCAAGCTCACGATGAGCTCGCGACGCGATTTCTCGCCGAGGAGCCCGTCGAGACGCTGGTGCAGGCGCGCGCGGCCCTGATCGATCAGATCCTGCGACACCTCTGGCGCGAGCAGCTCGGAGCTCACGATGCGCACTCGGCGCTCGTCGCCGTCGGAGGCTACGGACGCGGTGAGCTGCATCCCTGCTCGGATATCGACCTGCTGCTGCTGGTCACCGCGCCGCCCGGCGAGAGCCAACGCGGGGAGCTCGAGCGCTTCATCGCCTTGCTGTGGGACATCGGACTCGAAGTCGGCCACAGCGTGCGGACGGTCAGTGAGTGCGCCGAGGAGAGCGCGGCGGATGTGAGCGTCATGACGACGCTTCTCGAGTCGCGACTGCTCGCGGGAGATGAGAGTTTGCTCGCCGCGATGCGCGCCGCGCTCGCGCCGGAGCGCGTCTGGCCGGTGCGGGAGTTCTTCGAGGCGAAGCTGCGCGAGCAGACCGAGCGGCACCTGAAGGCGAACGACACCGCCTACAACCTCGAGCCGAACGTCAAGACCGGCCCCGGAGGCCTGCGCGATATCCAGACGATCGGCTGGGTCGCGAAGCGGCACTTCGGCGCCGACTCGCTCGATGAGCTCGCGCAGCGCGGATTCCTCACTCCCGGCGAGCTGCGACGGCTCAAACAGGCGCAGTCCTTCCTGTGGAAGGTGCGCTTCGGCCTGCACGTGCTCACCGGACGACGCGAGGACCGGCTGCTGTTCGACCATCAGCTGCGCCTCGCGCAGACCTTCGGGTACGAGGATGCCTCCTACACGCTCGCGGTCGAGCAGCTCATGCAGCGCTACTACCGCACGGTGATGGACGTGAGCCTGCTGAATGAGCTGCTCCTGCAGCTCTTCCGCGAGGCCACCCTGAGCGAGGACGAGCCGCCTCGGCCGCTCAATCCGCGCTTTCAGGTCCGTAACGGCTCGCTCGAGGCAAGGAGCGAGGACGTGTTCGCACGCACGCCCTCGGCCCTGCTCGAGCTGTTCGCGCTGCTCCAGCAGAATCCCGATATCGTCGGTGTGCGCGCCTCGACCATGCGCGCCGTCGCGCGCAGCCTCTGGCTGATCGATGAGGAGTTCCGCCAGAACCCACGGCACCACCGGCTCTTCATGGACATCATCCGTGCCTCCGTCGGCGTCACGCACGAGCTGCGGCGCATGAACACCTACGGAGTGCTCGGCCGATACATCACTGCATTCGGACGCATCGTGGGGCGCATGCAGTACGACCTGTTCCACGCCTACACGGTCGATGCGCACACACTGTTCGTGGTGAGCAATCTGCGCCGCCTCGCGATCCCGCGCTACGACCAGGAGCTGCCCGAGCTCTCCCGCATCATGCAGCAGCTGCCGAAGCCGGAGGTGGTCTATCTCGCGGCGCTCTTCCACGACATTGCGAAAGGCCGCGGCGGGGACCACTCCGAGCTCGGCGCGGTCGATGCCGAGGCGTTCTGCCTCGAGCAGGGCCTCTCGCGCTACGACGCGCGGCTCGTCGCGTGGCTGGTCCGCAATCATCTCGAGCTCTCTGTCACGGCTCAGAAGCAGGACATCTCGGACCCGGAGGTGATCAATGCCTTCGCGCGGCGGGTGGGAGATGAGACGCATCTCGATTATCTGTACGTCCTGACCTGCGCCGACGTGCGCGGCACGAATCCGAAGCTCTGGAATTCCTGGAAGGCCTCCCTCTTCCACGAGATCTATGCGCGCGTGAAGCGCGCTCTGCGTCGAGGGCTCGAGAGCCCGATCGACGAGGAGGAGCTGATCCGCGAATCGCAGCAGAGCGCCCGCCAGCTCCTCGCCGAGCAGGGCGTGACGGACGCGGACATCGAGCGCGCTTTCGCGCGCTTCTCGGCTCCCTACTTCCTGCGCCACACGCCCGAAGAGATCGCCTGGCACACGCGCCTGCTCGCCGAGCGAGCGCCGAGCTCCGGGGAGCCGCTCGTCGCGCTCGAGGGGCGAAGCGTCCGCGGGACGACGGCGGTGCTCACGTTCGCGCCCCGGCAGCACCACGGGTTCGCACGTACTACGGCGGTGCTCGATCAGCTGGGACTCACGATCGTCGATGCGCGCATCACGCCGACCGGTGACGGCTTCAGCCTCGACCTCTACCACGTGCTCGAGGACGACGGGGCGGCGATCACCGACTCCGACCGGCTCGAGGAGATCGAGCGCGCGCTCTGGCGCTCGCTGCAGCGGCCCGATGCGCTGCTGCCGGCGGTCTCTCGCCGCGCGCCGCGCCAGGTGCGGATGTTCAACACGCCGACGCAGATCGCAGTGAGCGTCGATGACCGCAATCAGCGCTCGGTTCTCGAGCTCACCGCAGGCGACCGCCCGGGGCTGCTCTGCGATATCGGCAACGTGCTGCAAGCCGAGCGCGTGGAGCTGCACGGCGCGAAGATCATGACGGTCGGTGAGCGGGCGGAGGATGTGTTCTACGTCATCGGTTTCGATCACAGGCCGCTCGAGGACGACGCCGCGGAGCGGTTGAAGGAGCGCCTGATGCGGGCTCTCGAGCGGCGCGAGGCATGAACCCCCTTCTCGAGCGGCTGCAAACCTACCCTTTCGAGAAGCTCGCGCGCCTCAAGGCGGACGTCACACCCCCGGCTCATCTGCGACACATCGCGATGTCGATCGGCGAGCCGCAGCATGTACCGCCTGCGCTCGTTCTCGATGCGCTCCGCGAAGGGGTGACGCGGCTCGGCAGCTACCCGCCGACGATCGGGAGCATCGAGCTCCGGACCGCGGCCGCCCACTGGCTCGAGCGGCGTTTCGCGCTGCCTCGAGGCACCCCCGATCCCGCGACGATGGTGCTTCCCGTCAACGGGACTCGCGAGGCGCTGTTCAGCCTGGTGCAGGCGGTCGTCGACCCTCGAGGCGAGCAGTCGCCTGCCGGGGAGCGCCCGATCGTCGCCCTGCCCAATCCCTTCTATCAAATCTACGAGGGTGCGGCGCTGCTGGCCGGCGCTGACCCGTACTACATCGATACGCCGCCGGAGACCGGCTATGCCCCGGCGCTCGAGCGCGTACCGGCCTCGATCTGGGAGCGATGCCAGGTCCTTTTTCTGTGCAGCCCCGGCAACCCCACGGGTGCGGTGCTGTCCGTCGAGTTCCTGCGCCGCGCGCTCGCTCTCGCTTCCGAGTACGATTTCATCGTCGCGGCGGATGAGTGCTACGCCGATCTGTACTTCGATGAGCGCGTCCGGCCCGCAAGCCTCGCGCAGGCGGCGCTCGCGAGCGGGCACGGCCGCCTCGAGCGCTGCGTGGTATTCCACAGCCTCTCGAAGCGCTCGAGCGTACCGGGAATGCGGTCCGGATTCGTCGCGGGAGACCCGGCGCTCATTGCGCGCTTTCTGCTCTACCGCACCTATCACGGGAGCGCGATGTCCCCTATGGTGCAGCACGCGAGCGTCGCCGCCTGGAACGACGATGCGCATGCGGCCGAGAATCGCCGGCTCTACCGCGAGAAGCTCACCCGAGTTGAGCCGATCCTCGCGTCCGTGCTCGAGCTGGAGCGGCCCGCGGGCGCTTTCTATCTCTGGCCGGACGTGGGCGGCGACGATGAGCGGTTCGTGCGCGAGCTCTACGCCCGAGCCCATGTGACGCTGGTGCCGGGCAGCTATCTCGCGCGTCCGGGCGCCTCCGGCAACCCCGGCGCTCACCGCGTGCGCATCTCGCTTACCCCTCCGGTCGAGGAGTGCGTGGAGGCAGCCGAGCGCATTCGCGATTTCATTCGCACCCGAGGACCTGCATGACCGACCTGACCGCCCTGCAAGCGACGATCGACGATGCCTTCGAGCGCCGCGCCGAGCTCACCCCGAAGAACGTGCCGCACGCGCTCTCCGTCGCGCTCGATGAGACGATCGACCTCCTCGATCGCGGCAAGGCCCGCGTCGCGGAGAAGCGCGACGGCCGATGGGTGACGCATCAGTGGCTCAAGAAGGCCGTTCTGCTTTCCTTCCGTGTCCGCGAGAACGCCGTGCTCGATGCCGGCTACACGCGCTTCTACGACAAGGTGCCGCTCAAATACCCTTCCGCGGACGAGGCGCGCTTTCGCGCCGACGGCGTGCGCATCGTACCGCACGCGATCGTACGCAAGGGCGCGTACATCGCCCCGAACG